>JBEKHU010000712.1:0-2631 GCA_050012115.1 Bryobacteraceae bacterium
GTGCCCGGCGTCACCACCTCGCCCAGCAGCCGCTGCGGCAGCCCTAGCGCGTCCAACAGCTCCGTCGCCCAGCGCGCCTCGGCCGGGTTCCAGAACTGCGCCGTGCTGGCGATCGTCAGCTCGTTCTTCTGAACGCCCGTCAGCCAGTAGCTCAGCAGGTCGGGCACGAACAGCAGCCGGCTCGCGGCCTCCAGCGCCGGCGTTCCCGACAGCTTGATCGCATTCAATTGGAACAGCGAGTTGAACTGCATGAACTGCAGCCCTGTCTGGCGGAAGATCTCGGCCCGCGGCACCGTGGCGAAGGTCCGCTCCATCATGCCGTTGTTGCGCGCGTCGCGGTAATGCCGCGGGCTGGCCACCAGCTCGCCGCTCGCGTACACCAGGCCGAAATCCACGCCCCATGTGTCCACGCCCACGCCGTCCAGCTTCAGTCCGCGCCCGCGCCCGGCCACGCGCAGCCCCTCGCGGATCTCGTGAAACAGCCGCAGCGCGTCCCAATACAGCCCGTCCGGCAGCCGCACCGGCTCATTTCGAAAGCGGTGCAGCTCCTCGATCTCCAGCCGTCCGGCGGAGAGCTTCCCCAGGATCGCGCGTCCGCTTTCCGCGCCAAGGTCGAGGGCCAGATAGTGACTCATTTTGGATCGCCTGCCTGTTTGAGATGCATGCCCGCCGCCCCGGCGAATCCTCCCGATCCGCTCAGCGCGGGGCGCGGCGCATGTTCACGAATCGATCAGCATATCGCAGGCGCGCCCGCCAATTCTTGTGGGGTAGGCGGCCACGCCTGCGCCGGGTCGCCAGGCCCGCCAATTCTCGTGGGGCAGGCGGCCACGCCTGCGCCGGGTCGCCAGGCCCGGCTTCAGTTCCAAAGGATGGCCGGCGTGGCCGCCGGCCGCAGACCTGGCGGTCCGCCCCACCGCAGTAGCGCTTCGACAGCGGCAGCATGGATGTGAAGAGCTATCTTGCGGTCGTGGCCTGCGTCGCCTCCCAGGCACTCGACCAGCGGTACCGGCTCGCGGCCTTCACCAGCCCCGCTCGCACCGGGTTTTCCTCGATGTAGTGCCTGATCTCGGCGAGTTCGCGCCCATCACGGATCTGATGATCGTAGCTCTCGGCTTGCCAGAAAGGTACGCCAGTCCGTCCTAGAATCGCATTGGCCCGTCTCGCGGTAAAGCTCTTGAGGGACTTAGTCAGGATCGCAAGCGGTACCAGCGGCCGCATCAGGATGTGGACGTGATTCGGCATCACAACGAAGGCATGCAATTCGTAGTGGCCAAGTTGATCCACGCGATAGTGGATCGCCTCGGCGACCGCGCCTGCGACGGCTGGCTGACGGAGGTGGAAAGGGCCGGTGCGGACCTCCTCCAATAAGCGATCCATCGTTTCGAACGCCTGAGCTGAGTTGAGAGCTTCGATTGGGAATGCGCGATGAGGTGGAAGGCTCCCATGGAGGCGCCAGGTCAGAAAGACGCTGCGACCAGGAGTATCGAGGTGCGGCAATCGGCGACGATAAAGCACTACGCTGGACTAGTCCTTCGCGCGCCGAAGAGTTCTCATCCTCCAGTCGGCCGACTCCATTCATGGTTGCGCCATAGGTGGAGAAAGCGTCCCGCTGGTGGGGTAGGCGGCCACGCCTGCGCCGGGCCGCCAGGCCCGGCTTCAGTTCCAAAGGATGGCCGGCGTGGCCGCCGGCCGCAGACCTGGCGGTCCGCCCCACCACCGAGTCCCGCTGCGCGGCGTGACTTTCGAGAAAGCGGTTCTTGGCGTTGTCCGTTGCGTTGTTACCGAGCCACCTGTCACCGAGACGCCGTTCTCCTTCATTGCTCCTTCAGCCCTCCAAGATCGCAAGGGGTTGCGATTGCGATTCTTTAGAATCAATGCCTTGCTGCGATTTTCGAAACACCCTTTCGGTTCTGTCCTGCTATCGCCCGCTCCCGCACGCCCCCGGCTGCGGTCATTCTGCGGGCGCGATCAAGCACTGCACCCGGGCCACCCATAGAGATGAAAGTCGCGGCAGCCCTGGTGGGGCAGACGGCCACGTCTGCGCCGGGCCGCCAGGCCCGGCTTCAATTCCAAGTTATGGCCGGCGTGGACGCCGGCCGCAGACCTGGCGGTCCGCCCCACCACCGAGTCCCGCTCCGCGGCGTGACTTTCGAGAAAGCGCTGCTGCGAACATTCTCCCCGCGACGCGCCGCTAATTGACGACCCGCGCTGTGAGCACCAGCACCAACGCCTGGTCCGCGCCGCCGATTCTCGATTTGCCGACCACGACCTTCTGCGAGTCCGCGATGCTCAGGTCCGTCTTGAAGCCGATGTTGCTGGCAACCGTCACCCCGTTCACCCCGTAGGTGTGGTGAACCAAAGGGAGGCTGAAACGAAAGTCGCCCAATGCGACCACGTTGCCCCTTTCCCCCGCTCGGACCTGCGCCGATGTGAAGTCCATTTGGTAGTCCGCGGGCGCTTTGACGTCCTCGGCCAGGCCGTAGAGTTCCCCGCTCATATTCCCAGGGCGGCCCTCGCGTGCGCGGATTAACGCGGTGTCCACCAGCTTCAGGTCGCGGTAGCCGAAGACCGCGCGGAGCTGCTTCGCCACGCCATCCAGATCAGCGGGCAACGCGTCCCCGGCCGTACCCT
>JBEKHU010000713.1:0-2619 GCA_050012115.1 Bryobacteraceae bacterium
GCTGGTGCAGACTACGCAACGGCAGGCCTCCGCGACCGCCATGGCCGCGGGGAGGGCCTCCTCGGAAGCGTGCCGGCTGTCCACCCCCTTGGTGGCCTGTTCGGCATAAAACAAGGCGCGGATCTCGGAGGCGTTGCCGCGGATGACGGCGGGCTGGATTGCGCCGAGCAGGTCCTGGACGGTCTGGGTGCGGAAGCGCGTGGCGCCCGCGCCGACGGGGTCGACAACGACGGGGATGCCGCGCCGATTGGCCTCCTTGCCGGCCTCAACCATGGCCTCGATCCAGGGCGGGCTCAACGTGCCGATGTTGAGCACCAGCGCGCTGGCGAGACCTGCCATTTCACGCGCTTCCTCGATGGCGTGCGCCATTACCGGAGATGCGCCCAGCGCGAGCAGCGCGTTCGCCGTCGTGTTCATGACAACGAAATTCGTGATGTTGTGGACCAGCGGCGCCTGCGCACGGATGCACTCGACGTCCTGCCAGAGATTCTGTGCGTGGTTCATGGCCGGCCTCTGGGATTCGTCTCCTTCGATGGTCTCAGAACAAACGCCGCCGCGGCCACTTGCGCCTCCGGACGACACGCCGGCGCGGCACAATGGTAATGCGAATGCCCTATGTGTTCCGCCACACCGATCCCAGCCGCGGGTGGAGTTGGGCGGAGACGTCTTTCGAGTAGATGAAAACGCCTGGAAATGGTGTAATCTTTCCACAGAAGCCTCAGCTCATACAGAGGACACTAATGGCTGGTGGAAGCCGGATGATCCGTACGGCGCGAGACCGTGAATCATGGGCCGGGGCGAGCGCCTCTTTTTTCAGGAGGGTACAGTTGTCATCGCGAAGATCGGCGAGGCGTAGCAGATGAGCGAGGCGATCGTCCTCGCAACGCTGCTGTTCACCAGCGCCGCCCTGCTGTTGTGGCTGGCGAGCATCTGCGCACTGCGCTGGGAGGCGCCCGGGCTGCGGGGGCTAGTGCTGCTGCTGTGTCTGGCGGCGGCGTGGTGCATCCTGGACGGATTCTGGCAGCTTCTGTCGTCCTACGACCTGCTGTGGCTGCTGAAACGGACCCAGTATCTGTGCTACGCGCTGCTGCCGGTGTGCTGGCTATTCCTGTTACTCGATTACCGGGGTGATCTGGGCCGGCGAAGCTACGCGCTGCTGGCCGTGGCGCTGGTCATGCCGGTGCTGACGGTGCTGCTGGTCTGGACCAACAACTGGCACCACCTGGTGTACCAGTCGTTCGAACCCTACATGCACAACGGGCTGCGGCTGCTCCGCGCCAGCCGCGGGCCGTGGTTCTACCTCCATTTCGGTTACTCCGCGGTATTCAGCGCGGGATGCGCGCTGACGCTGCTGCAGTTCATCCTGCCCGGGTCGAAGCAATACCTGATGCGGCTCGGCATGTACTTGTTCGCCATCGCCCTGCCGGCCACAACGGCGGTCCTGTTTGAGAACGACCTGGGACCGATTCCGGGCTTCGACTTCACGCCGCTCGGATTGACGGTATGCACCGCCCTTCTGACCGTCGGGCTGGGGCGATTCCGGCTGTTCGACATGGTGCCGATCGTCTACGATCAGGTGGTCCGGCAACTGCCCGATCCGGTACTGGTGGTGGACCTCAACGGTCGCGTGCTGACCAGCAACCCGGCGGCGGCGGCGCTGCTGGGACGGGAGGTGTCGATTCCGGGGCGGCGGCTGGTCAATCAGGCCCTGCTGTCCGAGTCGACGCGGACCGTCGACCTGGCCGCATTGGGGCCGCCGGGCACGGAGATCGAAATCGAGCAGAACGGCGCGCGGCGCCGGTTCCGCGTCTCCGTGACGCCGCTGCGGGTCCGCGCATTCTTCGAGCTGGGGCGGATTTTCGTCTTCCGGGAGACCACCCAGGAGCACCTGGCGCAGCGGGCGCTCGAGCAGTCGCGCCTAGCGGCGATCGAAGCAAACCGCGCCAAGAGCGAGTTTCTGGCCGTGATGAGCCACGAGCTGCGGACGCCGCTGAACGCGGTGATCGGCAGCTCCAGCCTGCTGATGGATACGCAACTCGACCTGGCCCAGCGGGAGTACGCGGGAATGATCCGGAGTTCCAGCCAGAGCCTGCTGCGGGTGATCAACGACATCCTCGATCTGAGCAAGATCGAAGCGGGCCGGATGACGTTGGAGCACATCGATTTCGATCTGCGGTCGGCGATTGAGGACTGTATCGAGGTGGTGTTACCGGCGGCGTTGCGCAAGGGGCTGGATGTGATTCTGGATTACTCGCCGGAGTGCCGCGGGATGTTCCAGGGCGATCCGGCGCGCATCCGTCAGATTTTGATCAATTTCCTTTCGAACGCGGCGAAGTTCACCGAACACGGCTCGATCCGCGTGGAGGTGCGCATCGCGCCGCCGGCGGAAGGGCGCGCCTCCGGGGACGCCCTGGATGTCCTGTTGGCGGTGGAGGACACCGGAGTCGGGATCGAGCCGGCGTCGCTGCCCTACATCTTCGAGAGCTTCCGCCAGGGCGACGCCTCGACCACGCGGCGTTTCGGGGGCACCGGATTGGGGCTGGCGATCTGCCGCAAGCTGTCGGAGCTGATGGGCGGTGAGATCGACTGCACGAGCGCGCCTGACAAAGGGAGCCGCTT
>JBEKHU010000714.1:0-2619 GCA_050012115.1 Bryobacteraceae bacterium
CCATGTTCGCGCGGCGGAGCTACTGGTGCATTGTCGAGACCTTGAAACGCGCCGGCTGGCGCACGTGGCCCTATCACGCCTACGTACCGGCGTTCGGCGAGTGGGGCTTCGTGCTGGGGAGCCAGGGCGACTGGCGGATGCCCGAGCGGTTGCCGGCGGGGCTGCGCTATCTGGACGTGAAGACGCTGCCGTCTCTGTTCGACTTCGCGCCCGACATGGGGCCCGTGGCGGCGGAGCCGAACCGGTTGAACGACCAATCGCTGGTCCGGTATTACGAGCAGGAATGGCGCGCGATCGTTCATTGACGCGCCGGGCGTTCACGGCGAGGGTGGGCGCCGCCGGGCTGGGCGCGCCGGCGCTGATTGGGCTGTCGTGCAAGGCAGGGCGGCGCATCGAGGGCGGATTCGTTTTCGAATCGCAGGAGCGCGGCCACAAGATCCGCGATCACGCCCGGTTCGCGGCGCCCAAGCGGAGCGAGCGCGTGCCGGTGGCAATCGTAGGCGGAGGCATCGCCGGTCTCTCCGCGGCATGGTGGCTTGAGAAGCGCGGCTTCCACGACTTCGTGCTGCTCGAACTCGAGGACCGCGCCGGCGGCAACGCGCGCTGGGGCGAAAACGAGATCACAGCCTACCCGTGGGCGGCCCACTATCTGCCCGTCCCGAGCAAGCGCGAGACGCTGGCGCGGGAGCTGTGCACGGAGCTGGGCCTGCTCCAGGACGGGGTGTGGGACGAGCGCTGGCTGTGCCACAGCCCGCAGGAACGCCTTTACATCAACGGCCGCTGGCAGGAGGGCATCGAGCCGCAGCTCGGCCTCACGCACAGCGACGTGGAGCAGTTCCGCCACTTCGAGGCGCGCATCGGCGAGTTGCGGGCGAGCGGCGCCTTCCGCATTCCTGCAGAGGAGGGATTTGAACACCAGAGCGTGGCGACGCGCGAGCTGGACGGCATCTCGTTTGCCGCATGGATGCAGCGCGAGGGGCTGTACTCGCCTTACGTGCGCTGGTACGCCGACTACGCCACGCGTGACGACTACGGCGCTTCGGCCGGGCGCGTCTCGGCCTGGGCGGGTGTGCACTACTTCGCCGCGCGCGAACCGGACGACAAGGGCCCGCTGTGCTGGCCCGAAGGCAATGGCTGGATCGCGCGCCGGCTGATCGCCAGGCTCGCGCCGCACATCCGGACGGGCGCGATGGTGCACCATATCCGGCCGAACGGCGGGCGCTGGCAGGTGTTCACCGAGGAGGTGCTGTACGACGCGGGGGCGGTGATCTTCGCCGCGCCGATGTTCCTGGCGTCGTGGCTCATCGAGCCGCAGCCGCCGGCCTGGCCGATTCCCTACGCGCCCTGGCTGGTGGCCAACCTGACGTTGGACCATTGGCCCGCGGAGGACGACTCCGAGCCGGCCTGGGACAACGTGGTCTACGGCTCGCCGACGCTGGGCTACGTCGTCGCCACTCATCAGAACCTGGGCCGCCGGCCGGACCGCACCGTGTGGACCTTCTATTGGTCGCTGGCCGAGGGCGCGCCGGCCGACATGCGGCACGTGCTGCTGGGCGGCGACTGGGCCTGGTGGAGCGAGCGCATCCTCAACGACCTGGAGCGCGTCCACCCCGACATCCGCGCCTGCGTGCGGCGCATCGACATCCACCGCCTGGGTCACGCCATGCCCAGCCCCGCGCCGGGATCGATATTCCATCCCGAACGGGTGCGGCGCGCGCGTCCGGAGGGGACTTTGGTGTATGCGCATTCGGACTTGAGCGCCCTGCCGCTGTTCGAGGAGGCACAGTATCGCGGCGTGGCCGCCGCGCGGCACGTGTTGCGCGTGGCCGGACGCGGCTAGCATTTTACCGGGGAAATGCCGAAAGGCGGCGCTCAGGCGCCAGCCGGGGCAGCTTTCAGGCCTATGGAACAAACGCAAGCCCTTTTCTCGTAGTAGACTACGGGGAAAGTGTAATGGCCTTCTGCACACAATGCGGCACGCGGGTCAGCGACGCGGATCTGTTCTGTGCCTGCTGTGGCGTTCCCCAGCGATGCGCCCAAGCCGGCGCTCAGGCCGGCCCGCAGGCTGCGCCTCCGCCGCCGTTCGGGCCGCCGCCCGGCGGGGCGTCCTTTGCGCCGCCTTCACCTGGCGGCGCCGGGTTCGCGCCGCCTCCGCCTTTCTCCGCGCGGCCCCGACACCCCCATAAGGAGTTCCTGGCCGATTGGGAGGACAACCGCGTCGCCGGCCTGTGCTACATCCCCTTTGTGGGATGGGTTTTCGGCATCGTCGTGCTCGCCGGCCAGCGGTTCCGCAGCAACCGCGACGTGCGGTTCCACGCGTTTCAGGGGCTGTACATCTTCGTTGTGTGGCTGGTCATCAACTGGGCCTTCTCGCCGATCGCCTCGCATAGTCACGTGACGTCCGGGTTTGTTGATCTGCTGCAGATCGGATTGATCGGCCTCGGCATCTTCATGCTCATCAAGACGCGGCACGGCGAGATGATCCGGCTGCCGTTCCTCGGTGAACTGGCCGAAAAATCGGTGGCAGAGCAAAAATAAGGCCGGTCGCGAAAAACACTGCGCGCCTGACGGCGAAATGGTATATTTATTCATAGGACTGAATAATTAACCGCTCCGCGG
>JBEKHU010000715.1:0-2612 GCA_050012115.1 Bryobacteraceae bacterium
TGAACGCCCAGGGCGGGGGCTGATCGGATAACCTGAAACCGAATGGCGCAAGAAGGCTGGCGCGGCTGGCTGAAGCAGATCGGCTGGGCCGAGCGCGTGTTCGCAGGGTTGCTGATCCTGGCGCTGAGCGGGTTGCCGGCGCGGCTGGGGAGCCTGGTTTGGCTGGCGGTCTGGGTGGTGGTGGCCGGGCTGGGATCGTTCGTCATACTGCGGGCCGGGGTGCGGCAGGTGCGCAAGCAGATCTGGTGGCTGCGCAAGCGGCTGCTGGTGGCGTACCTGTTCGTCGCGCTGGTGCCGATCGTTCTGCTGGCGATTCTGATCGAAATGGGCGCGCTGGCCGTGGCGAGCCAGGTCAGCGGATATCTGCTGAAGTCGGAGATTGACCGGCGTATCGAGGTTGTCCATCAATCGGCGCTGACGCTGGCGAAGGTGCCCGAGGCGATGCGCGCGGACGCGCTGCGGCGGGCGGGGATGTTCTACCGGGAGCGCTACCCCGGCTCGCGCGTGGTGCTGCGGGAGCGGGGCGGGCGGGTGCGCGGCTGGCCGGAGAGCGTGAATCCGGAGGCGCCGCCACCAGGGCACGGCGAGTGCGAGGGCCTGCTGCTCAAAGACGGCGATTATCATCTGTGGGCCCATTCCGAAGGCGACGGCATCGACGTCGCGGTGATCGTGCCCGTGACGCGGGCATTCCTGCTGTCGCTGGTGCCGGGGTTGGGAGAGATCCGCCTGCGGGTTCCCGTCAGCCATCGGGGGGATACGCCGGCGGCGCGCGTCCATGCGCCGGTGGAGGGCGAGCCGGCCAGCCCCGAAAACGTCACCACGGCGGCGGTCAACCCACTCGACCTGGAAATCACCTGGGGCAACACGATGCCCGTGCAACTGTGGCACGAACCCCAGCAGGCGACCGCGGCCGTGCTGGGGACGCGGACGCGAATGTCAGCGGTGTACGGCGTCGTGTTTGGAGGGCAGAGCACCACGGAAGCCACGCAACTGCTGCTGGTGTGGCTGGGAGCGTTCGCGCTCGGGTTCCTGATCGTCGAGGCATTTTCGTTCTGGATCGGCATCAACCTGACGCGCACGATCATGGTGGCGGTGGACGCGCTGTACGAGGGGACGCAGCGGGTCATGCGCGGCGATCTGACGCACCGCATCGCGGTGCACGGCAACGACCAACTGGCGGAACTGAGCCGGTCGTTCAACCGCATGACGGAGAACCTGGGCCAGTTGCTGGAGGGCGAAAAAGAGCGGCAGCGGCTGAGGGCCGAACTGGAGATCGCGCGCGAGGTCCAGGGCCAGCTCCATCCGAAGCCGATTCAAGGGCTGGGATCGCTGCGGCTGGACTCGGTTTGCGAGGCCGCGCGGATGGTCTCGGGCGACTATTACGACTATCAAAAAATCAGCGAGACCCAGCTCGCGCTGGCGATCGGCGACGTGGCGGGCAAGGGCATCTCGGCGGCGCTGCTGATGGCGACCTTGCAGTCGTCGATGCGCAGCCAGTTGCGGCAGTGGAATGAGGCCATCAAGTCCGGCCGGGAGGACGGTTTCAGCGCGTCGAGGCTGATCTCGAATCTGAATCAGCAGGTGTACGCCTCCACGGCGCCGGAAAAATACGCCACGTTCTTCTTCAGCCTGTACGATGATACGACCAGCCTGCTGACGTACGTCAACGCGGGACACCTGCCGCCGATCCTGGTGCGCAACGGGCAGTCGTCGACGCTCGATACGAACGGCATGGTGGTGGGCGCGTTTCCGTTCGCGCGTTACAACGAGAGCCGGCTGGAGTTGCGCAAAGGCGACCTGCTGGTGCTGTACACCGACGGCATCACCGAGCCGGAGAACGAATACGGAGAGGACTTCGGCGAGAAGCGGCTGCGGGAGCTGCTGGTGGACTACGCCGAGCGGGAAGGCGCGGAGATCACGGCGGCGGTAGTGGACGCGGTGCGACGCTGGACCGCGTTCCCCGACGAGCTGCAGGACGACATGACGCTGCTGGTGCTCAGAAAGCTGTAGGCCATGAGCCGAATATTGCGGCGAATTCTGGTTGTTGCCGCCGCCATCGCGGTGACGCTGGGCGTGGGCACGGCCGGTTTCGTGATGATCGCTGGCTACCCGGTTTTCGACGGCTTCTACATGGCGCTGATCACGATGACGACCGTCGGATACGGAGAGATCCGCCCGCTCACGACGGCGGGCCGCGTGTTCAATTCGTTTTACATGCTGCTCAGCGTATCCACGCTGCTGCTGACGTTGGGAGTGACGACGCAAGGGATCATCGAGGCGCAGCTCGGGAACCTGCTGGAGAAACGAAGGGTGCGAAAAATGATCGACCAGTTGCGCGACCATTTCATCGTCTGCGGATTCGGGCGCGTGGGCCGGGGCGCGGCGCAGGAGCTGCGCGAGGCCGGGGCGCGCCTGCTGATCATCGACAAAGACGAAGAACGCGTCGAATGGGCGATGCGGAACGGCTACCTGGCGCTGCTGGCGGACTCCACGCGCGACGAGGCGCTGAAGGAGGCCGGCGTGACGCGGGCGGCGGGGCTGATCGCCGCCCTGGCCACGGATGCGGACAACCTGTTCGCCGTGATCTCGGCCAAAACGCTCAATCCGAAATT
>JBEKHU010000716.1:0-2610 GCA_050012115.1 Bryobacteraceae bacterium
GCGAAACGTCCCCACCGAGCAGAACGTCGAGCTCTGCGTCCCGAAATCCGTCCCGCAGATGTTGACCACGTCCACCAGTTCCCCCACCGCCGGCCCGAGCTTTTCGAGGTTCTTCAGCGCCACCTCGCACTGCCGCGTGAACACCGCCTGCACATATTCACGCCGGCTGCTCGTGCTGATGTACCATTCCGCCACGTCGCGGATCCCGCGCGGATCCCTCAGCCCCGGCCCAGGCACGTTCGAGATGTCGCCGAACCCCGTCCCGCTGAACGACGCGACCACCGCCCGGCCCGTCGCCCGCGCCTTCGCCGCGTCCTCCACGATCACCGCCACGTCCGCCGCCGTCAGCTCCGCGAACTCCTCGCAATTGTCCTCCGGATTCAGGTGATTCTCATCGAAATGCTTCTGCCGCATGATCGCGTCGAAGAACTGGCCATTCTTCGGCATCACGCCGCTCGGCGCCGCCGTCCGGTCGCCCTGCGGATAGATCAGCGTGTCGCCGTTCTCGTCGCTGCTGGTCTCGAATCCGCCCCCCACCAGCACCTCCAGCCCGTTCAGCCGCCACGGCTTCCACTCCTCGTTCAGGTACCCGAATTTCGTCTTGCGCCGGAACACGCCTTCCGTGTCGATGCCGATCGCCTGCTTGAGATCCTCTTCGATCAGCCCCAGCATCTGCCCCGGCTCCAGCACCCTCACCGGGCGCCTCTCCAGTCCGTAGTACTCCCGCAGCGCCGCCACCGAGCTCACGTGCATGCCGCTCACCGTCGTGCTCCCGAAATCCACCGGCACCCGCGACGGCTCGCGCTGCGCCAGCGCCTCCAGAACAACTTCTCGGGAATCTGTCGCCGTCGCCGGAGTCCCCATCTCGCCACCCCTCTTTCGAAAACTCACGCTCATCCTACCGGATGCGCCACCACCCGGCAAGACAGCGGCAGACATGGCTTTCCCGTCATTTCTTTTGCGCGTGCGGCTGCTATCTCTAAAGCCTTTCGGTCCCCTCTACCTTGGCCAGATTCCGGTCGAAAGTGCCGAGAGGCAGATGTCCGGCTTTCCGGGCGGATTCGATCATCAGGCAATCCGAAAACCCCAATGCCGGTCTTGCGCGAAACAGCTCCAGTGCCGCCGCCACGACCTCCCGATCGTGCAGCACTAATTCGCGGTGGTTGAGCAACATCTCAACCGCTCTGGCCTGATCCTTCGAGCTCAGTTCGTAGACGCTTCCGAGCACCCACATCGCCTCTGCCAGCGCCAGCGGCGAGACCCAGGCGCCCTTCTCGATGAAGCTCTCTGCCGCGGCCGTCTGCCGCGGATCGTCCCGCGTGATCAGCCGCACCAGAACGTTTGTGTCAACCGCGCGCATATCGCTTCCGGGCGTAGCGCCGGATGCCTTCTTTCAACTCATCGACACTTCTCGTTTTCGGCTTGCGCGCCCCGAACAACGCCTGGTGGATCTCTTCGGAACTGTAGCTGCCCGCGCGACGCACAACGATCCTGTCGCCCTCCGCTTCCCATTCCAGGACGGAGCCCGGTCCGATGCCGAGCTTTCGCCGCACGTCTGCGGGGACTGAAATCTGTCCTTGCGCCGTAACCTTCGAATGTGCGATTGCCATGGCTCATAGTACCACGGTAATGCAATACCCCGCCCGCTCATCCGTTACCGCGTTGATCTACCCCGTGCAGCGGCGTCCCTGGCGGTGGGTCGCTTTCCGGTCAGGCACTACCCGGATTTGGTACGCGCGCGAGGGGGTCGGTGACGTTTCCAAGAAGCCCACTCTCCTGGTACGACTCTTTCCGAGTGGCCGGCGATCACGAAGTTGAAGTGCCGCTCCACTTCGCGGTTTGTGCGGCCTATAACGCGCGGCTCGATGCCATTCTCCGGGAGGACGTCTTGGTCCCGATGTTTGCGGTCGCAATCGTCGAGCGGCTCGGCGAGCCCAGGATGCAGACATCCGGCACGACCGACACCGCGCCGGGGAGACAAGTGACCATCAATGTCTCGGCCTGAGGCGCGCGCAAAGGCGGTCCTCAGGCGGTTGATGCGACTACGATGACCTGGCCTTGAAAACGACGCTGGTGAACAGCTCGATGAGAAGCCCAATCACCATGCCAAGCACGAGCACTAGCACTGTCATGACGTCAGGTGACATCTCATATAGTCTGTACATCAACCGTACGGCAAACGCTGCCGGGAGGCTGATGATAAACCCGAGCAGCACTCCGTGCAACCACCAGTTGATCCTCCAGGCACTGTTGCCGATAACGAATCCCAAGACCGCGCGGCCCAGAATGAGAGTTGCTATTGCGGACCGCGGGAGTGGCTTAGGCATCGCGAACACAGCGAAGAACCAGTTCAAGACACCGAACGCCAGCCCCAAAGCTGTAGCAATCCATACACGCTTGTTCATGCCGCCTCCTTTCGTTGTCGTAATTGTACACGTGTTGTCTATCATTTACTCTGAAACTCCCTTAGCGCCTCCTCAGGCGAGAGGTTGAGGTGCGTCCCGGTCGTGACCATGTGGTCGTGGCCGAGCACGGGTCCGGTCTCAACGGGTAATGTGCCGTCGGTACGGGTCCACTGCTATTCCGGCGGGCCGTCAGTGTTCGTTCCGG
>JBEKHU010000717.1:0-2604 GCA_050012115.1 Bryobacteraceae bacterium
ACCGGGAGCGCGGGCAACGACGTCCAGAACGCGTTGCCGAAGGACTCGCAACTGGTGGAGTACTTCACGGTCCGTGGGCGGTATATCGCGGCGCTGGTGACGCGACGCCAGATCGAGTTCGTGGAACTGGGGCCGGTCGAACCAGTGATAGCGAAGGTGCGGCTGGTGCGCTTCCAGTTGTCGAAGTTCCGGCTGGGTAAGGAGTATGTCGAGAAGTTCGCGCCGCGGCTTCAGGACGCGATCCGCAAGCACCTGAGAGGACTGTACGACGAACTCATTCGTCCGCTGCGGGGGAGACTGCGCGGAGAACACCTGGCCATCGCGCCGCACGGGATCCTGCACGTGCTGCCGTTCCACGCCCTGCAGGACGGCGAGCGGTGCCTGGCCGACGAATTCACGATCTCCTACACGCCCAGCGGCGGGGTGCTGGCGGCGTGCCTGCGGAGGCCGGTCAGCGCGGTGGAAGGGAACGTGGTTTTCGGCATTCCGGATGCAAGAAGCCCGGCCATTGAGCGGGAGGCCCGGCACGTGGCAAGTCTGCTCCCTGGGACACGGCTCCACCTGGGCGCTGAAGCGACCGAGAAACTGCTGCGGCAAGTGGCCGCGGAAGCGCGGGTGCTGCACATCGCCACCCACGGCTTTTTCCGCCGGGATAATCCGCTGTTTTCAGCGATCCGGCTGGGCGACGGGTTCCTGAGTCTGTTCGACCTGTATCGGCTCAACCTGAAGGCGGACTTGGTGACGCTGAGCGGATGCAGCACCGGCTTAAGCGCGGTGGTGGGCGGTGACGAACTGCTGGGGCTCACCAGGGGCCTGTTGCACGCGGGCGCCAGAGCGGTTCTGCTGAGCCTGTGGGATGTGCAGGATGAAAGCACCGCCGAATTCATGACGACGTTTTATGGGAATCTGGCGGCGGACCGAACTGCGGCCGAAGCCTCACGCGAGGCTGTCAGAAACTTGAGAAACAAGTACGAACACCCCTATTTTTGGGCTCCATTCCACCTGGTCGGGGACTGGAGTGTCAAAGTAGGAGTCCAGCGCCTAGTCTCGCAAGAAAAAATCTCCTGAATCTATATCAACGGGCGGGCCCACGGCCCATTAGAGAAGTAGGTGTATGTCTGCCGAGAGGGGAGTGGTGTACCACGCCCCCGATTGCCGTTGGGATCGGAGGAATGCTGGCGTCTGCCATGTGTAGGCTAGACGACTGTGGTCCCTCGGACTTGGGCGGGCTGATCAGAGCGCAACAAACGCCGCCAGCCCGTCCGACGGAAGATTTGTGTGCTGAGGTATATGAAATATCTCTCCATTCAGCGGTTCATTTTTGAGCCGCGTTATAGGAATTGTGGGCCCAATCTTGTCGATTAAGGAGTTTAATAGGAAACGTGTGGACTGAATTAGCCCTGGGTTGTGAAGACACGGGGAGAGAAGGAAACAGGAAAACGAAGTATGCATCACTTGGACGCTACGGAGTTAATTGATTACGTGCGGGGCGTGATGCCAGAGGCGCAAGCCCGCCTGGCAAGAGCGCACCTGCACGAGGGTTGTCCCAGTTGCGAACAAACAGCGCGGCTGTTTCAGCGAGTGAAGGAAACGACATCTCGCGAAGTCAAGGTCCCGGATTTCGCCGTCGCCATGGCCAAGGCGATTCTCCGGCCCGCAGCCAGCGCCAACGTGGATCTTGCACGGGTCGTTCTACGCCGGATCAAGGCGACTCTGGTGTACGACAGCCTGTTCGATTTACAGCCTGCCGGGGCGCGTTCCCTTCCGCTCGGTTGCGGAAGCCGAATGCTGCTATTCCGCGCGGGCGAGTATTCCGTGGATCTGCGGCTCGAGGCGGAGCCGGAGCGATTCAATTGGACGCTGGTTGGCCAGTTGTCCAATGACGACAATCCCACCGACGCAATGTCCAACCTGCCAGTCCTCGTGATGGCGGGAAAGAAAGTTGTTGGAAAGACATTTAGTAACGAATTCGGGGAGTTTGTATTGCCCGACCTGCCCAGGCAAAGGCTGCGTCTGTGCGTGCCGCTGGCCTCCCAAGGTCAGCAGATCGATCTGGCCCTGAGTCGTTTCAACGAGAATTCAGATCCGGAAAGCAATTAGGGGAAATCAAAATGCTGCGGCGAAATGAAGAAAAAATGACCTCAAAGAGGTGGATGGTTCGAGTGCTGGGAGTCTTGGCGCTGCTGGCACTTCTCAGCGGGACGGTTTTCGCCGGCCCGGGCTATATTCTGAAAACCCAGGGCAACAATCTGCAGACAATAGCAAACACATATGGGTTGACCCTGCAGCGTCAGATCTTCTCGAACCGGAACTTCTCCGTCGGTGTGGTTTCGATTCCGGACAACGCGGATCCGAGCCTGGCGTCCACTGTCGCCGCGGACCCGAATGTCCTCCGGTTCTCGGCTAACCGCGTTCTGCCAGCCAAGTCGCCCGCGTTACCGGCGCTAAACCAGGCCGTGACGAACCTCCAATCCTGGCTGCTGTCGATGCAGAACTACCAGCAGAAGACGAACTCCGATTTCAATCAGCCGGCTTTCAAGCTGATTGGAGCGCCGTTGGCGGGGCAGGGCAAGGGCGTCACGGTGGCCGTGATCGACACCGGCG
>JBEKHU010000718.1:0-2601 GCA_050012115.1 Bryobacteraceae bacterium
GCATCCGTGCGCGTGGCCTCGCAACGCCTCGGCGAGCCGTGCGAGAATCACTGCTGTCGGATCCATATGAACAACGAGCCTAAATTAACCAGGCGGCTCTTTGCAGCTGCAATCGCGGGTTCGGCCACAGCTTTCGCTAAGGAACCGGCAGCCCCGGCGGCTCCGCCCGCGGCGGGCACCGCGCAGGTTCCTCCGGCTCCCGGCAGACGGCCGCAGCCGGTCGAGCCGCTGCCGTTCGCCGAGACTCTCGTCTTTACGCGGAAGGACGCCGAACTGCGCGCTACGCCTTACCCCATGTCGCAGGTGCGCCTCCTGGCTGGCCCGTGCCAGCAGGCCGCGGACTACAACCGCGCGTACATGGTGCGCATTGGGCCGGACCGGCTCCTGCACACGTTCCGCCTGAACGCCGGTCTCGCCAGCTCCGCGCAGGTGCTCGGCGGATGGGAAGCGCCCCACGGCGAGCTTCGCGGCCATGTCACGGGACACTTTCTCTCCGCGTGCGCTCTGCGCGCCGCCTCGGCCGGAGATACGGAGATGAAGGCGCGTGGCGATGAAATGGTCGCCGAGCTCGCGCGCTGTCAGAACAAGTTGGCGAGCAGGGGGTACCTGAGCGCGTTTCCCGTCGAGTTCTTCGACCGTCTGGACAAGGGAAGGAACGTCTGGGCGCCCTTCTACACCTACCACAAGATCCTGGCGGGCATGCTCGACATGTACTTCCATGCCGGCAACAAGCAGGCGCTCGAAGTCGCCAGCGGCATGGCTGCCTGGGCGGACGAGTGGAGCGCTTCCAAGCCAGAAGCCCACATGCAGGAGATCCTGCGAGTTGAATTCGGCGGAATGAGTGAGGCGCTTTACAATCTTGCCGCCGCCACCAACGACGATCGCTGGGCGAAAGTGGGTGACCGATTCAACAAGAAGGAGTTCATCACCCCGCTCGCGCAGCACCGGGACGAATTGCGCGGGCTTCACATGAACACGCACGTTCCGCAGGTGATCGGCTCAGCCCGGCGCTTCGAACTGACCGGCGATCCGCGGTTCCACGACGTGGCGGAGTTCTTCTGGTACACGGTCGCATCGGCCCGGACCTATGCCACAGGCGGAAGCAGCAACAACGAGCACTGGATGACCTCTCCGGGCCGCCTCGCGGCGGAGTGGCGGGCGGGCGCGCATCACCAGGAGTGCTGCTGCGCTTACAACATGATGAAGTTGACGCGCCATCTCTACTCGTGGACCGGAGATCCGCACTACTTCGACTACTACGAGCGCAATCTGTTCAATCACCGGCTTGGCGGGATCCAGCCCGAGACAGGCCATACCACCTACTTCCTTTCCATGGCGCCCGGAGCGTGGAAGGGACTGTGCACGGAAGACAAGTCGTTCTGGTGCTGTACGGGCACGGCGTTCGAAGAGTACTCCAAATTGAACGACAGCATTTACTACCGCGACGAGCGCGGCATTGCGGTGAACCTGTATATCGCCTCGGAGTTGGACGATCGCGAACGGGCAATCGAGTTGCGGCAGGACACGCGATTTCCGGACGAGCCTCGCACATCTTTTACCATTACGAAGGCGCCTGCATCGGCCTGGACGCTGCGCCTCAGGATTCCATCGTGGACTTCCGCCGCGGTGGTCAAGGTCAATGGCCGTCTGCTTGAAGCGACGCCCGGAGCGGGCAGCTATCTCAGCATCACTCGCGCATGGAAGAAGCGCGACCGCATCGACCTGGAGTTTCCCATGAGCCTGGCGTCCGAGCCCTTCCCAGACGAACCGCGCGTGCAGGCCTTTCTGTATGGACCCATCGTTCTGGCCGGCGACCTCGGCGCTCAGGGACTCACGGAAGAGTTGATCCTCGACCAGCAGGGACCCGCGGTCGGCAAGATTCCAATGAGCGTGCCCGAGTTGCACGCCTCGGGGAAGAAGCTCGAAGACTGGATCAAGCGGGATGGCTCTGCGCCACTGACGTTCCGCGCTGCGGGTTCAGAAAGCGGCGTTACACTGAAACCCCTGAACCAGTTGTGGGGGAGATACGCCACTTACTGGACTGTGTCGTAATAGCGGTTCTGAGCCCTCGAGAGAGACACGCCGCGTAGGCCACTCGTGCGCGGTCCCACTGGATTCGGACTCGCCTATACCGCCGCGTTCGACTGCTCTGACGATGGAAGTCGCGACGGCTCGGCCTCAGGAGATGATCGTGGTGCTGCGGGACTCCAAGACGCTGCACAACGGAGCGATATAGTCGAGTTCCGAGGCGACCGGCGACTCCGAGCAGTTCATTGCCCACAATGTCGTGGCCTACATCGACGCACATTAATGGACTATCCCCAAGCGGACGAGCCTCTGGTTGGTCGGCCATCCCGTGGGCGGTCATGGCACCAGCCGCATCGGGCTGTAACCGCCGGGTATTCCCGGAAGTCATGTAGACGATGCATCCGTGCTGTTTCTCGCCCATAGGAAGCCGGTCCGCCAATCCGAAAGCTGAGAAAGCCTTGGAGACAGTGAAGACGCCCTCAGATTCGGTAACCCGACTTTGGGGCTCCGCGCTCAGCTGGCGACCCCCGCCGCATGGTCGCCGAATCCCAAGAAACCGCCGCTCTATCTCGA
>JBEKHU010000719.1:0-2600 GCA_050012115.1 Bryobacteraceae bacterium
TCACCTCGACGAACTCATCTTCCTTGATGAACTCAATCGCCTGGTCGAGGTTGAGCAGGCGCGGGGGAACGCGCCGGATCGCGCAGATGACGAAGCAAGCAGCCGTCAGATGCAGCCAGCCGCGTAAACATACGGAGATGTGCAGCCGGAAGACTCTTGATAGCGGAAACGAACGCGAATAGACTGTACTTTTCGGAGGACCCCCCTTTGGAGGATCCATTTATCTAGGAGGTGTGGTGTGCGCTTTGATCTGAAAGTCGTGTCTTTCCTTGCTCCGGCGGTATTGCTGGCGTATTTACCGGCGGCCTACGCGGCGCCGGGGGCCATTTTCTCGACGATCTACAACGGGACGATCGTCAACGCGAACACTCAATACGCATCGAAGTGCGCTGTCTATCTGGACGGAGGGCCGGGTGCGAAGGTGAAGGCAGGAACGCCGGGACTGCCCGACGGCCTCTATTACTTCCAGGTGACGGATCCGAGCGGGGGGACGCTCCTGAGCACCGATCCGGTCACGAATCGTCAGTTTCAAGTGACGGGTGGCGTAATCACCGCGTACACGGGTAACACTCCTGCCGGGATGCCCACGCATCTGACGAGCATCGACGCGCCGCACGCCGTAGCCGGTGCGATCACCATCAGCCTGGCGAATACAGACTGCCCAAACGACTTTCTGGATTCGCCGAACAGCGGCGGAGAATATAAGGTCTGGGCGACACCGAGCGCCAGCTTCGTTGGCGACCCCTCGGCGGTCGACAGCCCGTGCAGTGGCGACTGTTACCACGGATTTGTGCCTTCGCAGTCGAAGACCGACAACTTCAAGGTCAAAGCTGGCCGCGGCCAGACTTTCTGCCTGTCCGTGATCAAGCAGATCGTGGAACCGAATGGGAACTTCGACGGGCCAGGTGCGAACTGGCAGATGACGGTTCAGGATGCGTCCGGGACCAGCACCGACTACTTGACGAACGCGGTGGGCATGTTCTCCGTCTGCGGATTGGCGGCTGGAACGTATACCGTGACCGAGTCCTTGACCGACTCGTTTGGGAACTCATACACCATTAACGGCTTGATGGTGAATGGCGTGCCGGTAACCATCACCCCTCTACCCACGAGCTACAACTTCACGTGGGTGCCCGGCCAGGACAGCGTGACCGTGGTATTCCAAAATACTGCGGGCGGAGGAGTCCCGGAGTAACCCTGAACTATAGGCGGGCGCTCTGTCGCGGACGCCCGCTAATCCCACTGCTCGTGTGTTGGGTTAGCGCTGATTGGCTTTGAGGACCTTCGTGCGTAAGCGGATGGATTTCGGCGTCACCTCGACGAACTCGTCTTCCTTGATGAATTCGATGGCCTGGTAGAGGTTGAGCAGGCGCGGCGGCACCAGGCGGATGGCTTCGTCGGCGGTGGAGGAGCGCATGTTGGTGAGCTTCTTCTCCTTGACGATGTTGACGTTCATGTTATCGACGCGCGAGTTCTCGCCGATGATCATGCCCTCGTAGACTTCGGTGCCCGGCGCGATGAAGATCTCGCCCCGCTCCTGCAGGTTCCAGATGGCGTAGGCGGTGGCGTTGCCGTTGCGGTCGGCGACCAGCGCGCCGGTGGAGCGTATCGGGATGTCGCCCTGCCACTCGACATAGCCATGGAAGAGCGAGTTCATGATCGCCGTGCCCTTAGTGTCGGTGAGCATCTCGTTGCGCAGGCCGATCAAGCCCCGCGAAGGCACCATGAATTCGAGGCGCGCGCGGCCCGAGCCGTGGTTGATCATCTTGTGCATCTTGCCCTTGCGCATGCCCAGCTTCTCGATGACCACGCCGACGTAGGTGTCCGGCACATCGACCACCAGCACCTCCTGCGGCTCGTGCAACTTGCCGTCGATCTGGCGGGTGAGGATCTCGGGCTTGCCGACCATCAGCTCGTAGCCCTCGCGGCGCATCATCTCGACCAGAATGGCCAACTGAAGCTCTCCGCGGCCCATCACCTTGAAGGAATCGGGGCCGCCGGCCTCCTCGACCCGCAGGCTGACGTTGGTGAGCAATTCCTTGTCCAGGCGGTCGCGCAGGTTGCGCGACGTGACGTAGGTGCCTTCACGCCCCGCGAAGGGTGATGTGTTGATGGTGAAGAGCATCGAAATCGTCGGCTCGTCGATCTGAATCAAAGGCAGCGGCTGGGGATTGTCGGCATCGCTGACCGTTTCTCCGATGGTGATGCCCTCCACGCCGGCGATGGCCAGGACGCTGCCGGGGTAGGCTTCCGTTTCCTCGACGCGCTTCAGACCCTCGAACGAGTACATCCTGGTGATGCGCGTGCGCTCGATCTGCCCGTGGAGCTTGCAGATGGAGACCTCTTCGCCCAGGCGGAAGGTGCCCTGGAAGACGCGGCCGATGGCGATCCGGCCGAGGTAATCGGAGTAGTCGAGATTAGCCACCTGGAACTGCAGCGGCGCGTTCGGATCGCCGACCGGCGCCGGGATGTGCTCGAGGATTGCGTCGAAGAGCGGACGCAGATCCTGCGAGTCGTCTTCGAGCTTGCGCTTGGCGACGCCCTCGCGCGAGATGGCGTAGATGACAGGGAAATCGAGCAGCTCTTCGGGAGCGTCCAGG
>JBEKHU010000720.1:0-2599 GCA_050012115.1 Bryobacteraceae bacterium
CCTTCTAGAGGCAGGGCGCGTCTGGCTGTCCCAGTTTCAACTTTCTCGATCCACCCTCTGAATCCTCTGCGCCGTGTGAACAGAGCCGTCTGTCACCCGTGTTTTCGCCCCCATCCCCGCTGCAAGAGGAGTAAATTGATGCCCATGAGCACCGGTTCCAGGATCACCCGCCGCCAATTCGCGATCTCGTCCACGGCTGTTGCCTTCGCCGCCCCATTGGCCGCTTCAGCGCAGGCTTCGCGCTCCCGGCTGCGCCGCTCCGAGAGCTACTTCGGACTGCATTTCGACCTGCACCCGAATGAGCAGGATACGGCGCTCGGCCGCGATGTGAGCGCCGAGATGGTGGGATCGTTGCTCGACGCGGTCCGGCCGGACTATGTGCAGTACGACGCCAAGGGCCATCCCGGCTGGCTCGGATGGCCGTCGCAGGTCGGTCCTTCGGCCCCGGGCATTGTGAACGATTCGCTCGCGATCTGGCGCCGGGCCACCGCGTCGCGAGGCGTGTCGCTGTATATCCATTTCTCGGGCGTGTGGGATTTTGAAGCCTGCAAACGCCATCCCGACTGGGCGCGCGTCGGTCCGGACGGAGAGCGGGACACGCGTCAGACTTCCACGTTCGGGCCGTACGTCGACGAGTTGATGCTCCGGCAACTGCGCGAAGCCGCGTCAAAATACGATCTGGACGGCGCCTGGGTGGATGGGGAATGCTGGGCCACCAATCCCGACTACTATCCGGGCGTCGCAGTGGCATTCCGCAACGCGACGGGGTTCGAGCGCTTGCCCAAAGGGCCGCAGGACCCCGGCTGGCTGCAATTCCTCGAATTCAACCGCGAACAGTTCCGCCGCTATGTGCGCCACTACGTGGACGAGTTGCATCGCACGCATCCCCGCTTCCAGGTGGCGAGCAACTGGCTCTACTCGACGTTCGTGCCCGAGGAACCGGTGCTGCCGGTGGACTTCCTCTCCGGCGATTTTCTAGGCAATGCCAGCATTTCGACGGCCCGAGTGGATGCGCGCTACTTCGCCCAGACCGGCAAAAGCTGGGATCTGATGGCCTGGGGCTTTCAGGATGCGGGCTCCAACAAGATCGGGGCGGTGCATAAGCCCGCGCTGCAGTTGCAGCAGGAGGCCGCGGTCGTGCTGGCGCAGGGCGGCGGATTCCAGGTGTACTACAACCCCAGCCGTGCGGGCTGGTTCGAGCAAGCGCACGTCGAGGTGATGCGGCGCATGGGCGGGTTCTGCCGCGAGCGCCAGCGGGCGTCGCACCGATCACAGACGGTTCCGCAGATCGGCGTCGTCCTCTCGAAGGAATCTCTGTATGCCAATGCAGGCAGGCTTTTCGGCAGTTGGGGATCTGCCACAGACCCGGCGCGCGGCTGGGTGGATGCGTTAATCGCGCTGCAATACTCGGTGGACATTCTGCCCGATTGGAAACTCGCGCGGATCGTCCGCGACTACCCGCTGACCGTGCTGCCCGAGTGGACGGCCATCGGCGAGGGAGTAAAGGAGATTCTGTTGGATTACACGGCCGGCGGAGGCGTGCTGGTGGTTTCCGGCGCTGAGAACGCCGCTTTGTTGGCCGCGGAGGCCGGCATCCGTTTGCAGGGGAACAAACCCTCTGAGCAGGCAGCGTGGCTCCATGGTTCGGAAGTGCTGGCGAACCTGCATGGGTTATGGAGGGATGTCGACGCGGGCGATGCGTCGGTCCTCGAACGCCGCTTCACGGACTACGATACCCGGACGGGCGGCAAGGTCGCCGCACTCGCGCACAAGTACGGGAAGGGCGAGATCGTGGTGGTCCCCGGTCCGCTCGGCGCTGTCTACGCGCAGACCCATGCGCCGGCGGTGCGCGACTTCGTCCAGCGGCTCGTCGGAGCCCGTTTCCAGCCCCTCGTGACGGTGGCCGCGCCGCCCACGGTCGAGGTCGTGCTGCGCCGCAAGGACGGGCGCCTGGCCATCCACCTTCTCAATTCGACCGGCATGCAGGTGGCCGGCGACTATTCCGCCATCGATTTCATCCCCGAGGTCGGGCCGCTCAAGTTGAGCCTCCCCTGGAAGCCTGAGCGGATCGAGGTGACGCCCGGCGGCGCGCGTCTGCAGCCGGTTCAAACGCTCACTCGCGACCGGAAAACAGCGTGGGAAATCGAGCTTCCCCAATTGCACATCCACACAATCGTCGCGCTGGAGCCGCCCGCGGGCAGCATGATATAGTGAAAAAGTTCCCGCAAGGGCTCGTAGCTCAGTTGGTTAGAGCGCTACCTTGACACGGTAGAGGTCGCAGATTCGAGTTCTGCCGGGCCCACCACTTAACCCGCCACATTTCAAATACTTACGCAAATTGAGCTCGTTTGATCCACTCAAGGTAGAGGTCTGAAATTTGGACCTCATTTGGACCTCAAGAGTGCTACCTCGATTTTCTACGGTCACACAATTGCTCTTACGCGCGCGGTTGCAGGCGCTTTCCAAAATCCTGAGTAGCTTGCTTGCTAGACAGAATTTCTGAAATCCCCTATAACGGCTACCAGAACTCCCGACAGTGGGTCGGTTAATGGGATGGTCCGCCGCCTCTGCTCGCCAGTCGGCGAGGTATAGAGGAACG
>JBEKHU010000721.1:0-2596 GCA_050012115.1 Bryobacteraceae bacterium
GTGTCATTCTTGGGGCGACCACCTACAGCTTCCGTGATATGCCTCTAGACGCGACGCTCAAGGCCATGGTGGAAATCGGTCTGAGCTACTGCGAGTTCTTTGAAGGGCACGCCCAGCCGCCCAAACAAGAGACGGAGACTTGGCAGCAGTATGCGCAGCGCATGCGGGAGTGGCGGAAAACCGCACCTTTGGACGAGTTTCGCAGGATCCGCGCGCAATTCAATGATGCCGGAATCATACTCTGGTCTCTCACGCACGCGCCGCAACCGGACGAGACCGACGAGGAGATCGCGAGGAGTTTTGAAATCGCTGCGACGTTGGGCGTGAAGTACATGTTTGCGTCTTCCCTGGTGAGCATGGCCAAGCGCCTCGAGCCTTTCGCGGCGAAATACAAGATACCAGTCGCGATGCACAACCACTCCAACCTCCGGCCGGACGAGATGGCACGGCCGGAGGATTTCGCAGAGGCGCTGCGAGGCAACCCGCACATCGGCATCAACTTGGATATCGGACATTTTGTAGCTGCGGGCTACGATCCAGTGGGGTTCATCGAGAAGCACCACGCCAGGATCTACGGACTGCACATCAAAGACCGGAAGAAGAATCAGGGAGAGAACTTTCCTCTCGGCGAAGGGGACACGCCGGTGAAGGAAGTATTGCAACTGCTGAAGACCCGCAAATTCGCGATTCCAGCGCTGATCGAATATGAGTACCGGGGCGCCAACACCGTCGATGAAGTCAAGAGGTGCTACGAGTATATGAAGAGGGTGGTAGCTTGAGCAGCGCAGGAGGGTCACATGACTAATCGTAATAGAAAGATCGCCATGGCATCTACCCGCCGACACTTCCTGCAAGCCAGCGGCGCGGCCGGCCTCGCGCTGCCGTCCGCCCTCGCGCAACAGGCCGCCTCCAGCCCCAACGACCGCATTCAATTCGCCACCATCGGCTGCGGCATTATGGGCCAGGGCGACACCGGGACCGCGATCAGCGTGCCGGGCACCAAACTGGTGGCCGTATGCGACGTCTACGAGGGCCGCCTGACCCGCGCCAAGGAGCACTGGGGCCAGGACATCTTCACGACGCGCGACCATCGCGAAGTCCTCGGCCGCAAGGACATCGACGCCGTGATCATCGCCACACCCGACCACTGGCACGCGCAGATCGCCGTCGAGGCGATGGAGGCCGGCAAGGACGTTTACGTTCAGAAGCCCATGGTCAAACAGTGGCAGGACGGGCACCGCCTGATCGAGGCCTCGAAGAAGAACCGTCGCATCCTGCAGGTCGGCAGCCAATGCGTCAGCTCCGTGGTCTATCAGAAGGCGCAGGAGTTGTTCCGCTCCGGCGCGCTCGGCACTTTGAACATGGTGGAGGCGTGGATCGACCGCAACTCCGCCCTCGGCGCGTGGTGCTACTCGATCCCGCCCGACGCGAGCCCGCAGACCATCGATTGGGACCGCTTTCTCGGCAATGCGCCCAAGCGGCCGTTTGACCCGCAGCGCCTGTTCCAGTGGAGAAACTGGAGCGACTACGGCACCGGCGTCGCCGGCGACCTGTTCGTGCACCTGTTCTCCGGCATCCATTTCGTCACCAGTTCGCTTGGCCCCGTGCGCGCCTTTGCCTCCGGCGGCACGTATTTCTGGAAGGGGGACCGCGACGCGCCCGACATTATGCTCGGCCTCTACGATTACGAACGGAGCGACCAGCATCCGGCCTTCAACCTCGCCCTGCGCGTAAACTTCGTCTGCGGCGGCGGCGAGACGGGCGCCTTCAAGTTCACCGGCAGCGAAGGCGTCATGACCATCGACGACGGCGTCACCTTGAGCCGTCCTCCGAAGGAAGCCGAGCCGGGCATGACGGCCGGCGGATTCTCGCGCGCCACCGCGCAAAAGATCATCGCCGAATACCGCCGCAAGTATCCCGAAAAGCCGGCCACCGCCGCGACCCTCGTACCCGCGAACGAAGAGAGCTTCATCCCGCCCTACCACTATTCGAACGACTTCGCGCACCACACGAATTTCTTCAACGCGGTCCGCTCGCGCCAGCCAGTGGTGGAGGACGCGGAGTTCGGCTTGCGCGCCGCCGGCCCGGCGCTGTTGGCCAACATGAGCTATTACGAGGGCCGCATCAAGCATTGGGACCCCGTACAGATGCGGGTCGTCGAGGCGTAACCGGGAGGAATCACGACCATGATGGCTAATGACAAAATCCGAATCGCAGTGATTGGACCCGGCGGCATGGGCCAGGGCGACGCGCACGACGCATCGATCGTGCCGGGCGTCGAGATCGTGGCCGCGGCCGACATCTACGACTCCCGGCTCGACCGGATGAAGGAGCTCTATCCGGGCATCGCCACCACCCGCGATTACCGCGAGCTGATCGCGCGCCGCGACATCGACGCGGTCATGATCGCCACCCCCGACCACTGGCACGCCCGTATCTCCATCGACGCCCTGGCCGCAGGCAAGGACGTCTACTGTGAGAAGCCGATGGTGCAGAAGATCGAGGACGGCCAGCGCGTCATCGAGGCCTGGAAGAAGAGCGGCCGCATCTTCCAGATGGGCAGCCAGTACGCCTCCGCGCACGCTTTCCAGAAGAT
>JBEKHU010000722.1:0-2595 GCA_050012115.1 Bryobacteraceae bacterium
GGCGGGCCTCCACGAGTTTCGGATTGCTTTCATCCACGGCCGACGTGATGATCAGGGCGGCGGTGTCCGCGGCGACGTTCTCGGCCGAGTGGCCCTGCAGGACGGGAATGCCGAGTCTGGCCAGCCGCTCGGTGACGCTCGTCAGGCGCAGGTCGGAGCCGCGCACGGCATGGCCGAGCTGGTGCATGATCTCGGCCAGGCCGCTCATGCCCGCTCCGCCGATTCCCGTAAAGTGCAGCGCCTGAAGCTGATCCAACATCCGGTCCCTTTATTGTTTCGGCCGCTCCGCGTCCGCGTCAACGCGCCGTAGCGACCTCCTCCAACACGTCTGCGGCCCGTTCCGCCGCGCCCGCCCGCGCCATGCTGCGCGCGCAGCGGCCCATCCTCTCCCTGCGCTCGGGGTCCTTCGCCAAAGTTCCGACCGCGTCGTAAAACTGCTCCGCTGTCAATCGGTCCTCCGTCAGAACGATGGCCGCTCCCGCTCGCTCCAGCGCCTCCGCGTTGTGCCGCTGATGATCGTCGGCCGCGAACGGGAATGGAACCAGGACCGCCGGGCGGCCCGCCGCGGCGATCTCGGCAATCGCTCCCGCGCCGGAGCGGCTGACAATCAGGTCGGCGCCGGCATAGGCGCCCGCCATGTCTTCGATGAACGGCGTCACGTAGCCATCCAGGCCCGACTCGGCGAAGGCCTGCCGCATCGCCTCGAGCTCCGCGGGCCCGCTCTGGTGGATCCAGCGGAATCCCGGCAGCGTGCGCTTCAACGACGGCCAGCATTCGCGCGCGACGCGATTCAGGGCGCGGGAGCCCTGGCTGCCGCCCGTCAGCAGCACCGTGAAGACCGCGTCCCTGTCGCGCTCGCCCACCTCAAAAAACTCCCGCCGCACGGGCAGGCCGCAGACTTCGCTGCGCCCTTCCGGAAAATACCGTCGCGTCTCTTCGAACGCCACCAGCGCCCGCCGGACGAAGCGCGACATCCTGCGCGCCACCAGGCCCGGGATCGCGTTCGGTTCCATGATGACCATCGGCGTGCCGCGCAGCGCGGCTGCCACCATGACCGGCGCCGCCACGTAGCCGCCCATCGAAAACACCGCCGCCGCGCCGCGGCCGCGCAGGATGGCGCGCGAACGCAGTACGCTGCGCGGCAACTGCGCCACGGTACGCAACGCGCGTCGCAGCCCCACGCCCTGCAGGCCGCCGATCTCGATCCATTCGATCGGGAAGCCCGCGCGCGGCGCCAGTTTTGCCTCCATGCCGCGCTCGGTGCCGATGAACAGCGCCTCGTGGCCGCGCCGCCTCAATTCGCTGGCCACGGCCAGCGAGGGCAGTACGTGTCCGCCGGTGCCGCCTCCCGCGAAAACGAACAGAATGGCCGTCCCTCCTCTGCGCTATCTTGTCGTCGCCCGGTCGCTGACGCTCAGCAGCAGGCCGAACGTGATCAGCGTGCACAGCACGGCGCTGCCGCCGTAACTGACCAAAGGCAGGGGGATGCCCTTGTTCGGCATCAGCCCCAGCACCACGCTCATGTTGAAGAACGCCTGCGCCGTGACCAGCGCCACGCAGCCCAACGCCAGGTAGCGTCCGAAGGCGTCGGGCGTGAGCCAGTACAGCCGCAGTCCGCGCCAGAAAATGAAGAAGTAAGCTCCCAGCAGAACCAGCGAGGCCACCAGTCCCGTCTCCTCGCCGATCACTCCGAAGATGAAATCCGTGTGCGCCTCGGGCAGGAAGCCAAGCTTCTGCGTCGACTGCCCGAGCCCCCCGCCCTGCACGCCGCCGCTTCCGATCGCCAGTTTCGCCTGGCGCTGTTGATGGTCGGCGTCGCGGGTGACGCTGGTCTCCTCCAGCCGCGTGGCCAGCCAGTGCAGGCGTGGGTCGTTCTGGATCCTCTGTTCAGTGAGTCCGAAGAAGCTCGTGACACGGATGATGCGCGACGGCTTCTGCCAGATGAATCCGACGGTCAGAACCGCCGCCAGCACGAGCGTGAGGTAGAAGTACCGGCGCTCAATGCCGGCCACGAAGAAGACCGCCACCGCGGGCGTGAGCAGTACCATCGCCGTGCCCAGGTCGCCATAGCCGATCAGCCCCGCCAGACCGCCCACCACCAGCGCCGCGGGCAGCAGCGTGTAGCGGTCGTTGATCTTGTTTTCACGCCGCGCGACGAACCACGCCAGGAACACGACCAGCACCGGCTTGGCCAGTTCGGACGGCTGAAACTGCATGCTCCCCAAGCGGTACCAGCGGTGCGCCTTCGGATCGGCGAAGATCACGCCGATCAGCAGGATGAACAGAATGTTAATCGGCAGAAAAACGTACAGCGGGTGCTGTAGCTTCTGGTAGTCCATGCGGCGCAGCGCGAACAGCAGCAGCAATCCGACCACGGCCGCCGCGAACTGCTTCTCAAGGAAATCCCAGGCCCTTTCGGGCTGCCAGGTCTCCATGTGGTTCAGCATGCGCGGCACCGTGCTCGAGGCGCTGAACACCATCACCAGCCCAAAGGCGAGGATCACGAGGATGGCGATGAACATCGGCCAGTCGGTATGAATGCGGGCGGGCATGCTAACTCCTCTCCCCGAGCGCTTGCACCAGGCTCTTGAAATG
>JBEKHU010000723.1:0-2592 GCA_050012115.1 Bryobacteraceae bacterium
GTCCGTAACGGTGCCGGGCGTGAGGATGCGCGTGATCTCGCGGCGCACGATCTTCTTGGCCAGGCGCGGATCTTCCATCTGGTCGCAGATGGCCACGCGGTAACCCTTCTGGATGAGACGCGCGATGTAGTTCTCGGCGGCGTGCGCGGGCACGCCGCACATGGGCACAGGCTCGCCCTTCTCCTTGTTGCGCGAGGTCAGAGTGATCTCCAGCTCGCGCTAGGCGAGGATGGCATCGTCGAAGAAAAGCTCGTAGAAATCGCCCAAGCGAAAAAGCAGCAGAGCGTTGGGCGCCTGCTGCTTGGCCGCATGGTACTGCCGCATGAGCGGCGTAGACGGCTCAGGACCCACTGCAGTTAGGATCGGGTTCCGGAGCCCCACAAATCAAGCGGGCGCTCAATGGGCGGCAGGATTAAGGGGATGGAATGGCGCGACAGAACTGGAAGATGCGGTCGATTCTGCTCTCGTTGCGCGGCGCTCTTCTCACGACCCTGGTTCCGGACGTCGTCGAGGGCTACACTCCTTTCGGGGGTATGTTCAGGGCTGCCTGGGCGGCTCAGCGGGGAACTCGCGGACCCCGCCCTCCATGCCATAAACCTTGATCGTTCCCGGCTTGGGTGATGGCGGCGCGGGCTTCATGCCGGAGACGGCGCCGAAGAGCGGCGATTTCTGCATTTCCCGAATGTTGCGCTCCACTTCCTCACGCCTCGCCTCGATACGGACGCCGATCTTATTCCCGTCCGTGGTGATTTGCAGCTTGCGCAGCATTTCAGCAGCCTGCTGATTATTGAGCTTGCCGGCCATGGCGACTTGCATTTGCGCGGTGAGCATTTGCGCCATCCGCTGAGCCGACTCGGGGTTCTTCGTGGCGAGGCTCAGATCGAGTTTGAAAGCGTCCCGAAATGACATCCCGAATTCCAACCCACTGATGTCGGAGGCCATCGGGCCGAGGTTCATATTAGAGGGTTGGAAAGCCGACGGCGTAACGGTCGCGATGATCCAGAAATCGTTGGCAGCGGCCATTGCGGCGGCGCGCGCCGACAGCGGGCCGGGCGTCTTCGGATTGAGATTGCGACGGTCAATCGCAGCCCGCACCGACGCAGTATCGCCGAACAGCAGAGTGCTCTCATCGAGGCGGGCGACGCTCGAGTTCCCGGCGGGGTCGGGGCGATAGATATCCACGGTGTCGTAGACGTGCGGTTCGCCCTTCAGGAAGAGCCGAAGATGCTCGGCGGGGAAATGTCCGGTCAGGATCACGAGGAACGGCGGGTTGTCCTTCGCGGCGGTGGGCTTGGCGGCGGGCGGTTTGGGGGCTGGCGTCTTCGACCCGGGTGAGGAGATCAGCACGCGATCGATATCATTGAGAAACTCCCTGCCCGGAAGCATCCCCCGGCCCTGGATGTTGGGGAGCGAGGCGCCGGCGGTCTTCAACTGGTTGCCAAGGGATTGGCCGAGCGCCGACTCGCGGATGCCGCGCACGTCGATGCCGATCAGAGCGGCGGCGTTGGGATGGGCGAGGTTCCAGACTTTGGGCCAGGAGGCCGGCGCTTGAGCGGCGGCGGTTGCCGCGACTCCGACAAGACAGAACAGGCCGGCGGCGAAACGACGCATAGGATTCTCCTAGTTCGAGTGTAAGGCGAATCTGACTCCGGGCGATCCGGAGAAGTGACGTCTCTGGCGCGAATTGAAGAAATGGAAACAGGTCGGAAACAGGCGTGCCCAGCTATTTGTCCGGCAACATGCGCCGCAGCACCAGGTCCCAGAGGCCAGCGCCGATCAGGCCGCCGGCGAGGGGGCCGGCAATCGGCACCCACCAGACGCCGCTCCCGGCGGTCAGCCCGTTGTTCCGATAGCCGACCAGCACTGTCAGCAGGCGCGGGCCGAAATCGCGCGCGGGGTTGATGGCGTAGCCGTGGAGCTTGCCGAAACTGATACCGATGGCGACGACGATGAGTCCCACCACGAGCGGGGTGAGGTTGGCCTGCGGCGGCTGGTTCCGTTCATCCCCGATGGCGAAGATCAGCAGCAGGAGCAGCGCAGTGCCGATGACCTGGTCAAAAAAGCCCGCTGCGGGGACATTCGGGAAGGCTGGAAAGGTGGTAAAAATGCCTGCGGTTTTCTCCAATCCCGGGTCGAAACGTGCGATCGCCTCGCGGTAATTAAAGAAGACCAGAGCAGAGCCGGCGAACGCGCCGGCAACCTGCGCCAGGCAATAGGGGATCACCTTGCGCCAGGGGAAACCGCGGAAAACAGCCAGAGAGAGCGTCACCGCAGGGTTCAGGTGCCCGCCGCTGATGCGGCCCGAGACGTAGACGCCAAAAGTCACCCCGAGGCCCCAACCGAGCGTGATGTTGGTCCACCCGCCGCTGACCACTTCGCCCGGCAGGCCGGAACCGAAGAGCACGACCATCGCGACCACGCCGCCACCAAAGGCGAGAAGAACCAGCGTTCCGAGGAACTCGGCCACAACCTCAGCCAGCAATCCGTGTCGGGGCATCGGAGCCGAATTCTATCATGTGGCCGGGCCAACCGGGCCGCTCGAGAGGCGAGCACACTGCGCCCGTCACCAGCGCAATTCCTGGATGCCACCAG
>JBEKHU010000724.1:0-2591 GCA_050012115.1 Bryobacteraceae bacterium
GCCGGCTGAAGAGGAGTTACTGCTCTCTTGACAACCCCTCTAATGGAATCGCTTGCAGCCCAAAACCGCTCCCGTGAGCCGTTCTGCTCCCGCTCGCCCAGCCTCCAGCCGCGGCAGTTGGGAATATACTCATTGGCGATCGGGTGCCTCTCTAGAAATCCCGGCCTGGAGGTCGAAGACGATGACGAAGAAGACCAGTTGGTGGTTGGTTGTGGCAGTTGGCGCGACGCTCGTGTCCATTCCGGCGCTGCGCGCGCAAGCTGCGGGCTCAACGCCGATCTACCTCGATCCGAAACGGCCGGTGGAGGAGCGCGTCGACGACCTCATGGGCCGGATGACGCTCAAGGAAAAGGTCGGGCAGCTCAATCTGCCGTGCGTGTATGTGGATGAACTGGGCACGGACATCCCCTCGAAGACGGAGGCGTGCCGGAAATTCACGGCCGGAACCTACACTCACGAAATCGGCCCGGCCGGCGGTTTCTTCACGCTCGCCGATCAGATTCTGCACGAGGGCGCGCGCCAGCAGGCGGAATACTTCAACGAGCTGCAGAAAATCGCGCTGACCCAGACGCGCCTCAAAATACCGGTTATGCAGGACGAGGAAGGGACGCATGGCGCCATGTTCCCGGGCGGCACGGTATTCCCGGAGGGCCTGGCCGTGGGCAGCTCCTTCGACCTGGAACTCGTCAAAGCGATCTACGCGGCGGCGGCGGAGGAGGCGCGCGCGGTCGGGATCCACATGCTCTCCACGCTGGTGATGGAGACGCTTCGCGATCCGCGCATGGGCCGCAACGAGGAAGCCTACACCGAAGATCCCTACTATTACATGCGCCTGGGCGAGACGATCGTGCGGGCGACGCAGGGCTCCGACATCTCCGCCCCCGACAAGGTCATCGCGGTGCTGACGGACTTTCCCACGCAGAGCGAGCCGGCGAGCGGCCTCGAGCGCGGCGCGATTGAAGTCTCGGAGCGTTCCCTGCGCGAGAACTTCATGCCGCCGTGGATTGGCGCCATCACCAAGGCCGGGGGCCTGGGCGTGATGGCCGGTTACCCGGAGGTCGAGGATGTGCCGGCGCACGCCTCGGTGAAGTGGATGAACGACATCCTGCGACAGGAGATCGGTTTCAAGGGAGTCGTCGAGAGCGAAGGCGGGGGCTTCTCCACCCTGATCTACGAACACATCGTGCCCACCCAGAAGGAAGCCGGAGGGCTGGCCCTGAAGGCCGGAGTCGATCTGAATATCACCTACGAGCCGGCCTATATGGGGCCGCTGGTCGAGAGCGTGGAGCAGGGCCGGGTCCCCATGGCGCTGGTGGATCGCGCCGTGCGGCGGGTGCTGGAGCTGAAGTTCCGCCTGGGCCTGTTCGAGAATCCGTACGTCGATGTGGAGCGCGCCGTGCGGGTGGTGCACTCGCCGGCGCATCGGGAACTGGCGCTGCGCGCCGGCCGCGAAGGAATCGTGTTGTTGAAGAACGACAAGAACCTGTTGCCTCTCAAGAAGGACCTAAAATCGGTCGCCGTGATCGGCCCCAACGCGGACGATGTGATGAACCAACTGGGCGACTATTCGCCGCATAAGATTCCGCAGCACGTCACCACCGTCATCGAGGGAATCAAGGCCGCCGTCGCGCCGCAAACCAAAGTCACCCACGTGCGCGGCTGCGAAATCACCGGCACGGACAAGAGCGGGTTTGCAGAAGCCGTGCGGGCGGCGAAAGCGGCGGACATTGCCATCGTGGTGGTCGGCGAACGGCAGCATGACGCGCAAGGGATCGGCGGGCCCACCGATGGGGAAGGGCACGACGTGGCAAGCCTGGATCTGTCGGGAGTGCAGGAGGAACTAATCCAGGCCGTTTTCGAGACGGGAACGCCCACCGTCGTGGTGCTGATCAATGGCCGGCCGCTTTCCACGCGCTGGACCTCCGAACACGTGCCCGCGCTGGTGGAGGCGTGGGAACCGGGCGAGCGGGGCGGCGAAGCGGTGGCCGACGTGCTGTTCGGGAACTACAACCCCACTGGACGGCTGGCCATTTCGGTGCCGCGGCACTCCGGCCAATTGCCGGTCTACTACAACTACAAGCCTTCCAAGGAATACTGGCTCCACCGGGGATGGACCAATAACAAAGGCTACGTGGATATGCCCGGCACGCCGCTGTATCCCTTCGGGTACGGGCTGAGCTACACCAGTTTCGAGTACGGCAATCTGCGCGTGGAGCCGGCCGAGATTCATCCCGGCGGCGAGACGCGCGTGAGCGTGGACGTGAAAAACACGGGCGAGCGCGCGGGCGTGGAAACCGTGCAACTCTACATCCACGAGCAGTACGCCCCCGTTTCCACGCCGGTCAAGCAACTGCGGGGCTTCGAGCGGGTGGCGCTGCAGCCGGGTGAAACGAAGACCGTCAGCCTGCTGCTCACGCCGCAGGAACTGCAGTTGCTCGACATCGACATGCGCTGGCGGGTGGTGCCCGGCGATTTCGACATCCTGGTCGGGAAATCGTCGGCCGAAATCCCGCTCCAGGGGAAGCTGAAGGTGACGCCGTAGCGGACGTCCAACCGGGTGCATTTCAGCCGAATCCGGCGGTGCTTTCACG
>JBEKHU010000725.1:0-2584 GCA_050012115.1 Bryobacteraceae bacterium
CCGCGCTCGGTGTTGGCGCTTCCTGACGAAACGCGCCTCCTCGCGACCGCCGCCCCGCATCTCCGTTCCATCATCATCGCGGCGCTCGATACGGGCATGCGCCGCGGCGAACTCCTGCAGGAGCGGTGGGAACACGTCGACTGGGGGCGGAAGATCCTTTCGGTCACCCGGTCAAAAACCGCAGGCGGCGAGGGACGCGAAATCCCGTTCACCAACCGCCTCGCTTCACTTCTCCTCGCCGCGCGCCAGGATGAAGGGCTCGTCTTCACCTTTCAGGGCAATGCCATTCACCAAGTGAAGACCGCCTGGAAGACAGCCATCCGCCGGGCCGGCATCCGGTATTGCCGCTTTCATGACCTGCGGCACACCTTCAATACGCGGCTCATGGAAGCGGGCGTGATGCAGGAGATCCGCAAGGCCTTGATGGGCCATTCAAGCGGCGAGGACGTGAACTCAATTTACACCCACGTGGAGCTTCCGGCGAAGCGGGAAGCGATCCGGAAACTCGAAGCGTGGGTGCGCAACCAACGAACGATCGAACCCGAACCAGAAGGAGGTTCATATGGCCACAAAGAAGGCTGAGTCCGTATCGGCCCAGCCAGTCCAAGACACCGCACCCCGGAAACCGTGGAAAAAGAAAACCCCGGTGGAAGTCGTGCTCGACCAAATCAACAAAATTCGGGATGAGGTGGCCCAAAAGGAAGAAGACCTGAAACAGGCCCGCCGCCAACTCCAGAAGCTCGAAGAGGTCCGCAAGGTCCTCGAGGCCACTTAGCTCTTTATTCTGAGCCTGCCCTATGGGACAGGCTCCTTTTGTGGTGGTGCAGATTCGAGGCGATTCGGAGTATGTCGCAGCGTCATCCAAGATCGTTTTCCGGCGTCTGGGAGGGCGGCAGAGGTGAAGCCCGCAAGAAGAATCTTGCGGTTCACTTCAGCTCCGCTACCGACCTATGGGCGACGCCGCAGGCGTTCTTCGATAGCCTCCATCGCGAGTTCCGCTTTGCACTCGATGTCTGCGCCCTTCCGGAGAATGCCAAGTGCGCCGCGTTCTACACGCCCGAGATCAACGGGCTCGCGATGCGGTGGCGGGGCGTCTGCTGGATGAATCCGCCGTATGGGCGGCAGATCGGGCTGTGGATGCGGAAGGCCTACCTGTCCGCCGAGCGAGGCGCTACGGTGGTCTGCCTCGTGCCAGCTCGGACTGACACGGCCTGGTGGCACGATTTTGTTGCGAAAGCGTCGGAGGTTCGCTTCGTTCGCGGCCGGTTGAAATTCGGGGAGAGCAAAAACGCTGCTCCGTTTCCATCCGCGGTCGTCGTGTTTCGACCGCCGAGAGCGAAGAACCAGAAGTCGTCGTCCTTTATCTATCAACCGCGCGGAGTCGCGCCCTAGGAGAACTACGAGAATGCCTCATCAAGAAGAAATAATCGAGTCCGGCCACAACTTCGGCATGGAGGGAGTCGAGCACGTTACCGGGCGGGCCGAAGCGTACTGCGAATGCGAGCGCGAGCGCCTTGCCCTCGTGAATGAACCACGCATCCAGGAACTGAACGCCTACGGCAGCCACCTGGCCCAACGCGAGACGATGCTCGTGGAACGGCTGCGGCATGCCGCGCCGCCGGGCGACGTCCCACGCCGACTGCGGAAATCGCGCTTCTACTGGATAATGGGTATCGCGCTTGCCGTCGCTGCCTTCTGCTTTTCCGTGATCGGTCTCGCCCCGTATCGCCTCGGTTGGACCGGCTACCTCTATTGTCTCGGCGTCGCCGTTGTCACGCCCTTTGCGGTCGAGGAGTTCCTCAAGGTCTTTCGCAGCGAGCGGCTCGGCAAAATCGTCGCGACGGCGGTGTTCCTCGCGGCCGTGGTCGGCGGCGGCGTGCTCGCCGAGATCAGGGGTGACTTGCTGGCGCGCGAGACGGAGCAGTCGAGCGCGTCGGTGCGGATTGAGGACGGCAATCCTAACCCCGTTCCCGCCCCGCCGGAGGAGACGTTCTACAAATCCACGCGCGACCTGCTCCGCATCATGATGATCCTCTTCGCCTTCGCCATCGACCTCGGCGCAGGCGTCGCCATCCACCACGCGCTCGCCCTGGGCGAGGTTACTGACGAAGACCCCGACATGCTCCTGCGGCAACTCGGTGAAGTGCGGCAGCAACTGGGGGCTGTGGTGGCGGAAATAACGGCGCTGACGAATGGCCCGGCAGTTTTCGTGTCGCGGTTTTGGCGCGACTTCTACCGCGCCATGCTCACGCAAACCTCGCAAAAGGCAATCACGAAAAGGCTCCGTGTTCTGATCTTGTTACCGGTGCTATGGTCGGCTCGCGCATGTGCCGAGGACCGTTGGAACCTTACGGCCGCGCTCGACCTTTCGATATCGGAGGGGGTGAAGAGCATGAACCAGAAGACGCCGTTCGAGCGGAACGTCGATGGCGTTGCCCGGCTTCTGGCTTCCGTGCCGTCGGGTTCCAGGGTGACCGTGATCGGCATCACGAGCGACAGCATCAGGGACCCGACGCCGATCTTGCGCGCGGAGCTTGCCGCTGATGACGGTTATTTCGGCGAGCGGCTCGCTGCGGGACGCGCG
>JBEKHU010000726.1:0-2580 GCA_050012115.1 Bryobacteraceae bacterium
TTGAATTGCGCCCGGGAGCTGCCACATTGGCGCGCAGGACGGTGAGTCCGGGGCATCACTCCAGGCTCATCCGCTCCAGCTTGCGGTAGAGGGTCTTGCGCTCGATGCCCAGGATGCGGGCCGCCCGGCTCTTATTGCCGTTGGTGGCGGCGAGAACCTTGCGGATCTGGTCGGCCTCGGCCACGGCCAGGGTCTCGCCGGAATCGGCGTCGGAGCGGGAGGAACGCAAAGCGTCGTGGACGGCCTCGTCGGCGATCCGGCCTCCCGGCGCGAGAATGACCAGGCGCTCGACGAGGTGCTGGAGTTGCCGGACGTTGCCCGGCCAGGTAGTTTCGCACAGCGCGCGCAGCCCGCTTTCGGTGAGGCGGGCGTCCAAACCGTAGCGTTCGTTGTAGCGCTTGAGGAAAGCGCCGACAAGCAGCGGGACGTCGCCAGGACGTTCGCGCAGTGGCGGCACCTGAATGCGGACGACGTTGAGGCGGTACCACAGGTCCTCGCGGAACTTGCCCTCCTCGACCATCTTGGGGAGGTTCTTGTTGGTGGCGGCGACGATCCGAACGTCCACCTTCCGCGGGCGGCTGGAACCGAGCGGGCGGACTTCCTTTTCCTGAAGAAAACGGAGCAGCTTGAGCTGGAAGTTCAGGTCGACCTCGCCGACCTCGTCAAGGAAAACCGTGCCGCCGTTAGCGGCTTCGAAAGCACCGATGCGGTCCTGATGCGCCCCAGTGTAGGCGCCCTTCATGGCGCCGAAGAGCTCGCTCTCAATGAGCGACGGCGCGAGCGAAGCGCAATCGACGGGCACGAAAGGCCTGGCGGCGCGCGGCGAGTTCTTGTGGAGCTCCAGCGCAATCAGCTCCTTGCCAGTCCCGGTCTCGCCTTCGATCAGCACCAACGCGTCGGTGGGCGCGACGCGCGAGATCGTCTTATAGATTTCGATCATCGACGGGGATGAGCCGATCATGCCCGTGTCCAGGGGTTCTTCCGTATCGACCTCATCATCGTCGGGCTTGCCGCCGGGCTCCGCCGGGACGGCGCGTTGGATGATCTCGAGCAGGTCATCCATCTCGAAGGGCTTGGCGAGGTAATCGAACGCTCCTCCGCGGGTGGCCGCCATGACGGTCTCCATGGAGCCGCGCGCGGACATGAGAATGACGGCGCAGTGGGGGTCCGCCGCACGGGCGGCGCTGAGGATGTCGAGCCCGGTGCGGTCGTCGATGTAGATATCGGAGACGACGACGGGGAAACTCCGCTCCGCGAGCTTCTCGAAAGCCTCGCGGGTCGAAGACACGGCCTGGACGGCGTAGCCTTCGAGCTCCAGGAACATGCAAACGGTCTGGCGGACCGAATCGTCGTCCTCAACCAGGAGGATCGAAGTCATCGGTTACCAGTCTACCCGTTCCGGGGCAGAAGTACGGTGAATGCCGAGCCCTCGCCCGGACGGCTGAGCACTTCGATGCGCCCGCCGTGCTGGGTGACGATCTGATCGACAATGGCGAGGCCGATGCCAGTGCCGGTTTCGCCGGTGGCGACGGCGCGCTGCGAGCGGAAGAAGCGGGTGAAGAGGCGCTTGAGGTCGTCCTCGTCCATGCCGATGCCCTGATCGCGGACGGTGAGCGTCACAGTGTCGTGGCGCAAGGTCGCGGCAATATGCACTTCCTTTTCAGGGGGAGAGTATTTTATGGCGTTGGTGACGAGGTTGTAGAGGGCATACTCCAGCAGTTCCCGGTCGCCGGACAGGGTCAGGCCGGCGGGAGGCTCGGCGCGGAGGGCGATCTGCTTGCGGTCGGCGAGCGGGCGGGCGCGCTCGACCACGGTGGAGATGAGCTGGTCGAGCGGGACCTCTTCGCGGCGCAGTTCCATCTGGCCGGCGGTGAGTTTCTCGACGTCGAGGAAGGTCGAGATCATGCCGGCGAGGCGGCGCGACTCGCTCTGAATCATGCCGGCGAGCTGGCGGCGCTTCTCCTCGGGCAGGTTGTAGCGGGTCAGCAATTCGCCCGAGCCCTGAATGGCGGTGAGCGGCGTGCGCAGCTCGTGAGCGACGAAGCGGAAGGCCTGCTGGTAGCGCTGCGACGTCTGTTCCGAAGATTCGAGGCGGCGCCGGACAATGAGGAAGCGATAGGAGAAGGCGCCCAGGAACGCCAGCCACGCCGCGCCGACGGGAGCGGCGGCGGGCAGGACGATGTTCTCCCGGAAGGTCAACCACGGCGCGAGGTGGAGCTGCAGCAAGACGGCCGCGCCGCAGGCATAGGCCCAGCGCGGAGAGGCGACACCGAAGATCAGACAAATCGCAGCCGCGCCGAACAGGGCCAGAAGAACGGGCCAGAGCAAGGGCGCGTCATCGAGGATTTCGCCCGCGAGCATGGTTTCGAAGGCTTGCGCGTGGATCTCCACGCCGGCCAGCGGAACGTCGGTCGAGAGCGGTGTAAAAAGACGATCGGAGGCCGACTGCGCCGTCACGCCGGTGAAGACCACGCGCCCGGCAAGGCTCCGCGCGGCGGAAGGATCGCGCAGCAGGTCGCGGACCGAGACGTGGGGAATCAGCGACGGGTCGCGGTAATGGATGCGCAAGGGGCGGCCTTC
>JBEKHU010000727.1:0-2580 GCA_050012115.1 Bryobacteraceae bacterium
TGAAAACGGCAAGAGCCCGATCACCCGCCTGGTGAACATCAGTTGCACGGTAGCCAACCACCTTGGATACTCTGTCACCCCCGGTCCCGTCAGGCCGGTGGAGGATCTGCCTCCGCTGGTCCAGGAACTTCTCGGCGACGAGAAAACGCGCCAGGAGATCGCCGAGAAGGTGGAAGCCATGGAGTGGACTCTCAACTAGGGGCCTGTCGCGGAGACGACGTGACCGCGCAGCGACTGTCAAGGAACGGTCGGGACACTGCTGCCCACTCGCTGCTGAGCCACCCATGCCGAGTTTGGCAAGGCTTCAACAGCAGACGGAGGAGTCTGCCGCGGACTCATTACCGGGGGTTCCGCATCCGTGGCCTGTGGCGTATACTTCCTGAGGCGGCGTCGTGAAGCACGAGAACCGAACTGCGCGAAGCCGTGCGTGTGTGGGGAGTTCGGGGATCGTCGAGCGCAATTCTGTGGCGGATCTGGAACTTCGAGGCGACGGCTTCGATTCGACCTCTTAAGATGATCTTATGACTGCCAGACCCGCAGCCGTTCGTCCGTGGAGCAAAGGGTTCTTTCTCAGGCTTGCACTGAGCTATCTTCTGGTTCCGCTTGTGCCGCCTGTTCTCCTGCTCTTAAGCATGGGTCAAGGCGGCCCAATGGCGTCGAACGATCGGTTGGCATTCGTCTGTATCTATGGCTTATTCGGCCTGGCCACGATGATCGGGCTGGGAGCGCCGCTTCTGCTTTTGTATCTCCGACTCGGCTGGACTGGCTTCGTGCCCTTCCTGGCCGGAGGCGGCCTTTGTGCCGGAATCACAGCCTACGCCCTGCGCGGCCCCAGCAATGGTTGGGGCCAGGTTCTGTTCTTCGCCGGCACGGGAATACTCGCAGGGGTGTTGTTTCGCTTGATCCTGTTCGGTCTTAAGCCGCATGCACCTGCGTCAATGAGGAGTCTCCCGCACGAAACGGGTCTTTCCAGGCGGTTGAGTGTCAAGCAGGCGGCACTGATAACGATCGGGACCGTGCTCGCAGGCGCTTTTCTGTTTGCACTGTACTCCCTCTCGGATGAGCACCGTTCCGTGACTGAGAACATGGAGTGGCAGTGCGTTGCGTCCGGCAGCGCGAGTTACCAGCACTCCCCACTCATGGAGTCCGTCAGGTTGTCGTTTGTAAAGAATCCGCGTCACCGGATGATGGCCTCCGGGCCACATCTATGCTCGGACTTGAAGACATCCGGACAGACATACCTGGCGGTGACATTTGATGTTTGGGGCAACAGAGTCAGAGGGCTGCACGGCTATAACCCGACGGGCATGGCTGTGGGCTCCAAACAGCTCGAGGGCTATAATTTTGGATTGGCCGAGTTCCGCGACGATCCCGGCCCTTACGGAGCTCGCCTCGGCGTCAAACACCCCGACCAGGATCGGTTCCCCCTCGAAGTGTTCAAGTAAGCAGTGGCGACTGCCGATGAGATTCCGAGCGCCTGACGGCGTAGTGGCGTGAAAGTGACGCTATCGGGCGCCTGATGGATCGCCCGTCCCTCGCATCGAACCGCAGCCGTGCCCGGCTAACGAATTGACGCACCGCCGATTGAGAACAATCCACGATCAGCGACCAACGCCCGCGGCGAACCGTGGGCGGCTGGCGTTAACGCTTTTTGGCCTGCGTGGCCTTCTTGATGGCCGGGACGGCCGTCTTGGCATCCTCTTCCGTTTCGAAGCCCATGACCGCCGAACACGTCTTGCCGACCACCTGGGCGACGAAGAACGTCAGGTTCACGCCGGCGCCGGCCACGGCGCAGGCGAGAGCGTGTCCCAGCCCGGGCTTGTTGGCGCCCTCTACCAGCAGCGCGGGAATGGTGGAAGGGCTGAGCCCTGCCGCTTTTGCGGCGGCAATCAGTTTCTTGCCCGCGACGGGGTAGATCTCAATGGCGGCCTTTCCTTCGCTGCTGGGGTGGCGATAGCCCATCCCCAATCTGAGGTCGGCGCCCGCTTGGGCGAGTGGTTCGAGGACGCAGGCCAGCGTTCCCGGCTTGTTGTCCACCTCGGTGCGCCATAAGACGATTCTCTTGACTGTAAGTGGCATGACCAATTCCTTCTCTGAAGCGCGTCATCCGCCTGGAGGACGGCCTTCGTTGTGGAATATAAACCCTTACAGCCGTTGATTCAAGGCACAAGTAGTGAGTTCATGCCGACGACGAGCAGGAGCAACAGCGGCTTGCGGCCCCCGATACTTCAGCCGGCACGAAGGAAGATGACAGCGCAGCCGCGGCAAACGCCGCCGCGCCGAGGGTTTACGACAGCTTGAGCCGGTGGCCATGGCCGGCGGCGCCGGGCGGCGCGGCGGCGCTCCGTTCACCTGAGCGCCGCCGGCAGTCACTGTCTTCCTGCGGGGAGTGCCCGGTAGCGACGCGCCCCTTACCGCAGGCGCGGGTCTCCGTTTATCTTGGCTGTTGCGCCGGTTTGTGGCAGATCGTTCCCCGGTACCGCAGCACGAGAGTGAGTTCGTTGAAGTCAGCCATGCCGAAGCAGTCGATGTAGCCGAGGACGTTGGCCCATTTTCCAGTGCCGCCGTGCGTGAGGTAGG
>JBEKHU010000728.1:0-2579 GCA_050012115.1 Bryobacteraceae bacterium
AACAAGGTGGAGTTCGCGATGCCAAACCGCACTTCCTTGCCTTCCATGTTGCCGCCGGCCTGGCCGCTGGTCGCGGCCGTCTGAAGCCCCATTCGCCCCAGGATCGGGTTGCCGGCCTGCTCGGATCCGTAGCACACGAGCACGCCGATCACAAACATGACCGTGAACGCGGCGAAAATGGCCCAACCCTGCCGCGTGTCCCCGACCATTCGTCCGAAGGTGTAAGTCAGCGCGGCCGGGATGACGAGGATCAGCAACATCTCGAACAGGTTGGTGAACGGCGTTGGATTCTCGAAGGGGTGCGCCGAATTGGCGTTGAAGAATCCGCCGCCGTTTGTGCCCAGTTCCTTGATAGATTCCTGCGAGGCGACTGGCCCTTGCGCGATGACTTGTTTCGAGCCTTCCACAGTGGTCGCGGTCGTGTATGGCTTCAGGTTCTGGATCACGCCTTGGGAGCACAGCACCAGCGCCCCGATGAGGGCCAGCGGCAGCAGCACGTAAACCGTACCGCGCACCAAGTCGGCCCAGAAATTCCCCAGCGTCTTGGCTTCATGCCGCGCGAAACCCCGGACCACGGCGATGGCCACGGCCAGGCCGGCGGCGGCCGAAACGAAATTCTGCACGGTCAGGCCGGCCATCTGCACCAGGTAGCTGAGCGTGGACTCGCCGCTGTAGTTCTGCCAATTGGTATTGGTCAGAAAGCTGGCGGCCGTGTTGAACGCGAGATCGGGTGTCATGGGTGTCGCGCCATTCATGGCGTGTGCCGTGCTAAACCCCATGGGATTCAGCGGCAGGATGCCTTGCAGCCGCTGCAGCGCGTAGAGGATCAGAAAACTGACCACGCTGAACGCCAGCAGGCTGCCGGCGTACTGTGTCCAGCGCTGTTCGACGCTCTCGTCGACCCCACCCAGGCGGTAGCACAGCCGCTCAATCGGCCGTAGGACGGGGTGCAGAAAGGTCCTCTCCGCCGCGAAGACCCGCGCCATATAAACCCCCAGCGGCTTAACGAAAGCCAGGATCAACAGGAAGAAGACCGCGATTTGCAGAACGCCATTCGTTGTCATGGGTACCTCAGAAGCGCTCCGGCTTGAGCAGAGCGTAGATCAGATAGACGAACAGGAGAATCGACGTGATGCCGGCGACGATATAGTCCATTGCAGTCAACCTTTCCAGTGGAATGAAGGGCTCACAGCTTGTCGCAAGCCTTCGTCAGGAGCCAACAGCAGAAGAAGAACAACAACGTCAGCGTGATGTAGAAGAGATCGAGCATTTTCATCCTCTCCGCAAATCGGCGAATACGACCTGGTGCCCGCGGCTTCGCAAACGCCGCGCCAGACTGGTCTCAGCACTCGGCCACCCCAGAGTCCACCAACGGGAACTGCGTGCGCCCAGCACGACCAGCGAGCGGGGCCGGAGCAGAGTCTCCAGCGCGGTGGCGATGTCACGGCACAGGACGATTTCAACCGCCGTTTCCACAGCCACCTCCTGGGCCATCGTCCGGAACCGGCGTTCGGTGAAGCTGGTGGGAACGGGCGGGGCCTCCAGGGGCAGGGCATACGGTACAACCTGCGGCACCAGCAAACGAATTCGCGCCGACAGGCCCTTGGCGAGCGTTGCCGCAGTCTTGAGCGCCAGCAGAGTCGCGGGGATGGCCGTATGGAGAACCACGACCTCGACCTGGCCTCCCGCTCCGCCCTCACGGCACGGGGTGACGGTTGAGCAGTACTGCGGAGTCCAGTGGATGGTTGGCATGCGAGCCCCTCAAACTCAGGGTACGGAGTGGGGCATAAAGGAGGCATAAGGATGCCGTAAGGATTTCATTAGCTCGTCGGCGCGTCTCCTCCGCGGCCTGTCGCGGCACCCATTTCGGATGGTTGGACCCCGTGCGCTCGGGTGTGGCAGCTCAGGCGGATTTGGGCGGAATCGCGAAGCGGTAGCCGACCCAAGGCTCGGTGAGCAAGAACTTGGGATGGGCGGGGTCGGGCTCGATCTTCTTCCTCAACTGGTTGACAAACACGCGCAGGTATTCGACCTTGTCGCCGTAGTCCGGTCCCCACACCGCCTATAGCAATCTGGTGTGCGGGATGGCCACATTTGGATTCGCCAGCAGGTATTGCAGCAGATCAAATTCCTTGGGCGTCAGCCGGCTCTCTCGGCCCTGGACAACGACGCGCCGCGTGGCCAGCTTGATTTCGACTTCTTCCAGCAGGATCGACTCCGGCGCGCCCTCTCCCGAACTTGGCTGCCGGCGCAAAGCCGCCCGGATTCGCGCCAGCAGTTCCGGAGTGCTGAACGGCTTGGTGACGTAATCGTCCGCGCCCGCGTCCAGCGCGGCGACTTTGTCGGCCTCCGCATCGCGCACCGTCAGCATGATGATCGCGATTTCCGAGCTCGCCCGAATCTCCTTGCACGTCTCGAGGCCTCCGATGCCGGGCATATTGATGTCCAACAGCACCAGGTTGAACCGGCTGTCCCGCAGCGCCTCGAGCGCCTCGGATGCGTTGACGACAGAGGCAAAGAAGACGGCGCGAACAGCTCGTTGGATTGCAGCGAAATGCAACACGGTGGCTTGTACAACT
>JBEKHU010000729.1:0-2573 GCA_050012115.1 Bryobacteraceae bacterium
TGCTGGCCATTGCGCGCGAGCATCAGGCGCGCATCAAGGTCGCCGAAGTTCCGCCCGGCACGCCGGTGCTCCAGACGCTCGTCGCCGAAGTCTACGGTCCCAACCGGGAAGGCCGGGAAAAGCTGGCCGCGCGCATTCTCGACATCTTCGACCATACCGACGGCGTCGTCGACGCCGACTGGTATGTCGAGGACCCGCAATCGAAACAGACCTGGCGTGTGGACCGCGAGAAAGCGGCGCTGAACGGCGTGAGCGTGGAGCAGATCGCCCGGACCGTCTCCGTGGCATCGGGCGGCGCGAGCGCCGGCCTGCTGCACATCGACGAGGCGCGCGAGGACATCCCGATCACTGTCCGCATCGACCGTCCCACGCGCAGCGACCTGGCGCGCCTGTTGGAGTTGAAAGTGGCCGGCAAGGACGGCCTGGTCTCCCTCTCGGAACTGATTCATGCCGACAACAGCACCGTCGAGCGCAGCATCTACCACAAGAACCTGATGCCGGTCACCTACGTCACCGCCGACGTCGCGGGCAGCATGGAGAGCCCGGTCTACGCCATCCTCAAACTCGGCCCGGAGATCGCGAAACTGCCCGTGGACGGCGGTTACGAGATCCAGCAGCTCACCGCGCACCAGCCCTTCGACGACTCACGCTACGCCATGAAGTGGGACGGCGAGTGGCACATCACCTACGAGGTGTTCCGCGACCTCGGCATCGCCTTTGCCGCCGTGCTGATCCTGATTTACGTGCTCGTCGTGGGCTGGTTCCAGAGCTTCCTGACGCCGCTGATCATCATGGCCGCAATCCCTTTCTCCCTGGTCGGCATTCTCCCGGCCCACGGACTTCTGCACGCGTTTTTCACCGCCACCAGCATGATCGGCTTCATCGCCGGCGCGGGCATCGTCGTGCGCAACAGCATCATCCTGGTCGACTTCATCGAGCTGCGGCTGCGCGAGGGCATGCCTCTCGACCGGGCCGTGGTCGACGCGGGCGCCGTTCGATTCCGGCCCATGATGCTGACCGCCGCCGCCGTCGTCGTGGGCAGCGTCGTGATTCTGTTCGACCCCATCTTCCAGGGTCTCGCCATCGCTCTGATGGCCGGCGAAATTGCGTCGCTGGCCCTGTCGCGCGTCACCGTGCCGATCGTCTATTACATCTTTCACGCGCGCATCGGACGCCCCGCCGTCACCGCGAACGAAGGTCCTGCATCTGATTTGACAGGAGAATGAACGATGAATGTTGATCGATGGTTGCGCCTGGTTGCCGGTCTCTTCGTGCTGCTGAGCGTCGCGCTCGGCATGACGGTGAGCCCGTATTTCTATTGGTTCACGGCCTTTGTCGGCCTGAATCTTTTTCAATCCGCCTTCACCAACTGGTGCCCGATGATGAGCATTCTGCGAATGTTGGGCGTCCGGGACTAAGTGGGTGGGGATACCGGATACTTTCCTGCAAGCTATCGCAGCGAGCCAATTGAGAATTGCAGAGTGGAGTGCTGCAATTCGTAATCGTACTTTGCGGAGAGGCTCTCGATCTCAGAGCGGGTGAGGTTCAACTGCGCCTGGGTCAGCTCGACAATCGACGACAACCCCAGATCGTAACGTCCTTGCGCGAGATCGAGCGCCATCTTTGCCTGCTGGACGAACTGTGCCGCGACATCGAGACGCTGAAAGGCAGTGGTCGCGCTCGCCCACGCCGCGCGCACGTCGCGCGCGATGCGCAGTTGCTGATCCCTCAACCGCTGGTCCGCCGCTGAGGCCCGATACCGCGCGGCTTCCCGGCGCGCCGCGAAAAGATGGCCGTTCAAGATCGGGATATCGATATTCACCGCCACGCCCTCGTATGCGGCCGGGATTCCGCTGGTGTTGATGAATGGCAGAAACCCGGCAACTCCGACCAGGGTCACGACCGGACGCGACAGGTCTTTTTCCGCCTCCGCAAAGCGGTGCGCAGCCTCGCCGGCTAGACGCAGGCTGGCCAGCTCGGGCCTGTTCTTGAACGCTTCGGCAACCATCGGGTCCGGGCGCGGCGGGGGACTCGCCGGAAGCGGCTCTTCCGTCAACTCGAACATTGCGCCCTGGTCCGTGCCGATCGCGCGCGCCAGCTCCGCGTCGGCCTGCTGGAGATTGTCTTCGGCGCGAAGCAGCAACAGTTTGGCATCCGACAGGTTGACAGCGGCAAAGTTGACGTCAAGCTGCGACCTCAGTTTGTTCTGCGCCAACGCGGAGATCTGATCGAACAGTTGTTTCCGCGCCGCCACCGTTTCCTGCGCCACACTGACGACCGCCTGGGCTTGCAGGGTATTGAAGTACGCCTGGTTCACGGCGAGCAACACGTCGTAGCGTGTTGAGAGGTAATCCTGCTGTGCTGCCTGCTGTTGGAGTTTCGAACTGGCCACCAGGTTGTTGGTACGCCCGGAATCCGTGATGAGTTGAGAAAGCGTGATGCCTTGGCCGGCGCGGTCGAAGAGCCGCGAGGCGACGAGCGCCCCAGCGCCAATGCGTGCTCCTGTATTCGCTTGCGAGCCCGTCAGGTCGGCGTTCAACGTGGGGAAATACGCCGAACGAGCTTCTCGTACC
>JBEKHU010000730.1:0-2572 GCA_050012115.1 Bryobacteraceae bacterium
GAATGGTCTGGATTTCGGACGCCATGCAACAGGGACAGAGCGGAATGTTTGATCCGCGGTTTGATGCGTCCCACCGGCATTTACGACACCGGGAATAACGACAGGATTGTCCAGTCGGATCGTCTGTTCGCGGGCGGGCCAGCGTCGTAAGTCATTGACAGCCAGTTGGTTATCGAACAGAATGAGTGCGAGGCCGCGCCTGCCCAAACTCAGGTACGAAGTATAACCATTGTCGTATCGTTTCACTAAGTGTTGCGAATTCAGCCTGTTAGCAATGGGACGGGTCAGGACGTCCCCTTTCCTGTGGGGACCGTCCGGCGGCCGGGTTTCTGATTCTCGTCTGCCCGATAGGACGACCATATGCTTCTACTTCAGGATTTCCCTCCGGGACTCCACTATCCTGGTTCGGATGTGGGCGGTCGCCATGCTTTGAATTAATAAAGCATTCCCGCGGCTCTCCGGTTCAACCGGAAGTGCGGCCACTCTCAGAAGCCATACGATCAATTGCCTTCTGCGCCGTCTTCAGATCTACGCTGTGCAGCTTCCGATAGAGCTGCATGGCCGTCAGCCTTTCGCCCGCTAGGAGCAGGCGCTGCACGTCGGCCTCGGTTTGGACTTGCTGGGGTACGGAAGCCGCCGAAGCCGGCGTCACTCGAATGAACCGGTATTCGCTGAACCCCGACCAGGCGACGCAAATCTCGTCGGCGTCCGAGATCGGGCAGCTCTCACCCCATGCAGCTCCATTTCTGTTGCGGAGGAAACGCACCGTGACACCCTGTTGCCGCAGGAGACGTTCGATGGCGGCGAGGTCGATGTGTGTGCTTCCCGCGGCAGCACCCGCGGAGACGATCTCGACAGCGAAGGCTAAGGGGCGCGGGCCGTGTTGGATTCTCGCCAGGAGTGCACGGACTGTCTTGTCCGACAATCGCCCATAGTTGTCGCCGATCTGCACGTGTTTGGGGGGAATCGCGCTCCAGTCCGAGGCAGTCGCCGCGTCAACGGCGGGCGCATGTTGAGTCGACTCCTGGTTCGGCAGGGTCTGTGGAACGGCGTCAGCGCTGGTTTCCCCTTGCCGTACCACCGGCGAAAGTTCCTTGGCTCGTGCCCGTGACATCGCCCGATAAGCGAACGCGAGAAGGACGAGGAGTGCTCCGAAAATACCTAGGACCCGCCACTCTCGGCCTGCCGCCTCCGGAACCACGAAAAGGCCGATGATCGCCATCACCACCATCATCAGCGACAAAGCGATTCCCACACCGATCAGAAACCTAAGGAGAACGGCATACGCGCGTCGCATGGTAGCCTCCGATCCTGATTGCAGAACAACGTAGCGGGAATTTCGATTTCGGACTGCCGAGTCGCTTTCAGAATACACCCAGCCGGCATCCTTAACCCCGGAGACCGGCGAACGGGTCAGCCTGACGCGAGCGGTCGGCGGTTTCGGCCGAAGCACCAGTTGGCTCTGCCACCTTGGAGATTCCCGCTGTTTTCCGAGCACCATTGCACCTGGAAGCCGGGAAACCAACGCTGTGTCCTCCCCGGCGAGGCGTACCACATCACCCAACGGGGGACCAACCGTCAGCGGGTCTTCTTTAAGGATGCCGACCGATCGACGTATCTGCGCCTGTTGGCGCACAATCTGGCGGACGCCGGGGTGCGGGTGCTGGCCTGGTGCCTGATGGGGAATCATCTTCATCTGGTTGCAGTTGCGGAGCACAACGACCCGTTTTCGGTGCTCCTGCGGCGGGTCAACGCGCCGGTACGCGCTGCCCGGGCGCGTCAGGCCATTCCGCCGAACTGCATGCTGCCGGAACCCCGTTCACGCGCTCCCGAAATAATCTCGCCCAAGCCCCACAATCACTTGCGAACATCGCTCCCGTCCGGCTCTTGACGGCGGTCCTAAGGTGACCCTGAGCAGGCTGGCCTGAAACGCCAGCCAATCGGGGTGATTTGGCCGCCATCGGCCATTTCGGTCCGCAAGTCATTGATTCCAAACACGCGAAATGGCCGACGTCGGCCGTTTCGCCTGAACGGGGGGCACATTGAGCAACACTTTGATCATTCCAAGCACGACGATTCAAACCCAGTCCGGCGAGATCCTCGAACTCGGGACCTGGCTCGGCCGCAAGCAAGCCTTCGCCGAACTGGCCGGACGTTGCTCGGCCGCCGATGCCGAATGCCTGCGCCAGGTGCGCGACCGGAAGATGTATCGCAGTCTGAAAATGACCTGGCGCGAATTCTGCAAGCAGCGTCTGGGGATCAGCCGCTCGACGGCGGATCTGGCGATTCAGCACCTGGAGGAGTTCGGCCCGGCGTACTTCATCCTGGCGCAGGCCACCGGCATCACTCCGACCGAGTACCGCCGCATCAGCGGCGCGGTGCGCGGTCAGGCGCTGCTGCACGCGGGCGAGGCGATTCCAATCAATGCGGAGAACGCTCCTCGCCTGGCTGCGGCCGTCGAAGCGTTGCGCCGCGCGCCCGCTGTGGGGGAAGACGCGACCGTGGACGCTTCCGATGAGGCCGCCGTGGCGGAAGCCCGGGCTCAGGCCGAAATCGAACGCGCCTTCGAGCG
>JBEKHU010000731.1:0-2562 GCA_050012115.1 Bryobacteraceae bacterium
TGGAGCGGCTCAGTTTTGTCCGCGGGGTGGACCTCTGCACCTGGGAGAGCATCAGCGAACACGAGCTCAACCGTTCTCAAGTTCTGAGAACAGCCTGATCTGCTTCCCCACTCCGATCGGCTGCCGGTCCCGTCTGGGCTTGGGTTTGCCGACAACTCCGAGAACCCGCACACCGGAGAGACTGGCCCGAGGAATGAACACGCGTTGCGCGTTGCTCGCGCTCTCAGGCGGCGCCGCGAGCAGGCCATCCGACTCCATCTCCAACATATTATTGGAGATCATCGCCTCAAGGCTGTCCCCGTCCCGAAACTGCAGCTCAATCCACAGGCCGACCGCCTTGGGCCGAGCCAGGAACTCACGCCGGGCGCCGAGAGCGCTCGGGCCGTCCAGATCCCGAACAAACGAAACGCACTTGATCTGAAGATAGGGAACCACGGTAAAGCTGCCGTCCGGACTCATCAATTCCAGACCGTCCGCGGTTCGGTAGTTCTGGGGCTGCACGTAGCCGCGCAGGAGCGAGCGGTCGTACCTGTCCACGAGAACTTTCTTGGCCGTGGAGACGCTCATCTGAATCCTGACCGCAACACTTTTCTTTCAAACAATTACGCAGGTATTGTATCATTGACGCGATGGGCAGCGAAGGCGGACTTGCATCCGCCGCGGAAGCTTTCCTGGCTTGGTGCCGGATTGAGAAGGGCCTGGCGCCGCAGACTTTGTATGCCTACGCGCTCGACATTGCCCGATTTAAATCGTATTGGAACCAGTTGAACACGCAAGGTTTACCGTCAGCCAGCGAACTCGGGGCGTATATCGATTCACTCTACGAGCGGGGTTACTCCAGCCGCTCCGTGGCGCGGCACCTGACGACGCTGAGGAACTTCTACCGGTTCCTGCTGCGGGAGGGCCGGACGCAGGAAGATGCGACGCGCTTCCTGCGCGCGCCGAAGCAATGGCGAAACCTGCCCAAGTACCTGACCCGGGAGCAGGTCAGCCGGCTGCTGGCCGAACCCAAGCTGGATCCTCCCAACGAAGACCGGGACCGGGCCATGCTGGAGGTGCTCTACGCCAGCGGGCTGCGGGTCAGCGAGTTGTGCGGTCTGAAGCTGAGCGATGTGAATCTGAATCTGGGCTATCTGCGGGTCTCAGGCAAGGGCGGCAAGACGCGCATGATTCCGCTGGGCCAGAAGGCGCAGGCAGCCATCCGGGAATACCTGGAGAGCTCTCGTGCCCGTCTGTTGCGGACCCGGCCCTCGGCTTACGTGTTTGTGACGGCGCGAGGGGGGCCGCTGACGCGCCAGGGATTCTGGAAGCGCCTCGGGGTGTACGCGCTGCGCGCGGGCATCCAGTCGCCGCTGACCCCTCACGTGTTGCGCCACTGTTTCGCGACGCACCTGCTCGAAGGCGGCGCCGATCTCCGCAGCGTTCAGGCGATGCTGGGCCATGCCGACATCGCCACGACAGAAATCTACACGCACGTGGTCCGCCCCCGCCTCAGGGAGATCGTGGACCGCCATCACCCGCGCGGCCGGACGCTCGGGCACCGGGAGACGAAGCAGCGATGAGTGACTACATGTTCAACCTGGAAAGTCACCTGACGGCGGCGCAGAACGCTGTGCTGAGCGCCGTGCAGACGGCAGCGGCCGAAGCCAACCTGGGCCTTTTCCTGACGGGAGGGGCGCTACGGGACATGCTCGGCGGATTCCCGATCCGGGATCTCGATTTCACTGTCGAGGGCCCGGCCGTCAAACTGGCTCGTGACGTGGCAAAACGCGGCAAGGCACAAGTCCTGGCGGTGGACGACCACCGGAAATGCGCCGAACTGCACTTCCCCAGCGGCGTGTTCTGCGAGATCTCGATGGCGCGCGCGGAGAGGTATGGCCGGCCTGGAGCCAAGCCGGTGGTGACGCCGGCGACGATCCACGACGACCTCCGCAGGCGGGATTTCACGGTCAACGCCATCGCGCTCTCTCTCAACCGGGCCTCCCGCGGCCTGATGATCGATCCCACGAACGGCGTCTCCGACCTGGAGCACAAGGAACTGCGCGCGATCACGAACTACACGCTGTACGACGACCCGATTCGCCTGCTGCGCCTGATTCGATTCCGGGCGCGTCTGAAATTCGCGATTCACGAGCGCACCTGGCAGCAGTTTCTCAACGCTCGCGAAGCCGGCGTCACCGAGTCCATCCAGCCACGATCGCTGTTCGGCGAACTCAAGCAGATCGCCACGGAGAACGATCCTTTCGAGGTGTTGAAGGCTCTCGATGAGGAGAAGCTGCTGACGCTGTTCTGCCCCGGGTTGACGGGCAACAAGCTGAATGCGGCGGCGTTTCAGAAGGTCGCCAAATTGAAGTCGATGATCCCCTTCGGCTTCGAGTTGCCGACCGACTGGTACGCGTTGAACCTGTGGTGCCTGATGCAGCCGCTGGCGCAGAAGGAAAAAACGGCGCTGCTGAAGCAGACGGCGATGTCGAAGGAAGAAGCCGAGCCCTGGCAGAAACTAGAAGCGCATTCGAAAAAGCTGGAGGCGATGCTGAAGTCCGCCAAGCTGAACCGCGCCTC
>JBEKHU010000732.1:0-2561 GCA_050012115.1 Bryobacteraceae bacterium
CAGGGGCACTGCAACAACGGGTGGATCATATTCCGCGACTACGTGCTGGTGGTGGACGCGAACTTCCCATCGGGGGCGCAACTGATCCTGCCGAAAATCAAGGCGATCACCGCGAAACCGATTCGCTTCGCCTTCGACACACACCATCATGGCGACCACGCTTATGGGAACCAAGTGTGGGTGGACAACGGCGCGACGCCGATAGCGCACACCGGCGTGATCGAGGAGATGAAGCGATACGAGACGGGATACTACGGCGGCCAGCCGGGGCGCTGGGAGAGCGCGGCCAAGGAGAGGCCGGACGTGGCGGCCAGCCACCTGAAGCCGCCGTCGGTGCTGTTTCCGCGCGAGCTATACTTTGACGACGGCGAGCATCGCGTGGAACTCCTGCACCTGGGCGTAGCGCACACGCACGGCGACGCGGTGGCGTGGCTTCCGAAGGAGCGTGTGCTGTTCACCGGGGATGCGTGCGTGAACGGGCCGTACAATTTCGTCGGCGACGGCAACATCGAGAAATGGATCGCCACGCTGGATGCAGCGAGGAAACTGGGCGCAAAGGTGGTGTGCCCGGGCCATGGCCCGAAGGCCGGCGCGACGCTGCTCGAAGACCAGCAGATGTTCTTCGCGCAACTGCGTGAACGGGTGGGCGTGCTGGTGCAGGCGAAGAAGAGCCCGCGGGAGATCTACCAGTCGGTGGATCAGATTCGCCGCGAACTGGTGGCGCGGGCACGGATTGCCCGCTACGTCAGCAAGGACGGGCTGCCGTCGCAGGTGGAAAAGGTATGCCAGGAAATGACCGGGCGGGGGTTCCCGGATGACGTCAAGGCTGCGAAGACGGCGCGGCTCCGGCATCGTCACGCTCACGAACTGGGTGAAGCAAGCCTCGCCATTCCTGGGTAATGGAGAGTAATCCCGACAGCAGGCTCATCGCGCCTCCGAGCGCGAGAATAATGCGTTCTTTTCCCGGCGCAAAAAACGAACCACGAGATTCAATTCAACGCGCTTGCCGCTGAATCGAGGGGCTCCCGCTCGCTGATTCTCTTTGTCAAAGCCTGCCTGTTCGATGGCCTATTCAAAACGTGCATCCTCCCGTACCCAAGGCCGCCAGCTGGAGCATGGCCCTCATCGGCGGATTGCACTCCGGCGGGGCATCAAAGCCACGCGGGGTGAACGACCGTTCGCGGGCCGCCGGCGTCGCCGGTGTTCAGCGTGCCGGAGGGCTCAAAGAGGAGGACGTGGACCTCCTCAGCGGCGACGGGGCGATGCTCGACGCCACGGGGGACGATGAGGAATTCATTCTTAGCGAGGGGTATGGTGCGGTCGCGAAACTCCATTTGGAAGGCGCCCTGGAGGACCAGGAACATCTCGTCTTCGGCGTCGTGCTTGTGCCAGACGAATTCACCCTGGAACTTGACGAGTTTGATGTGCTGGCCGTTCAACTCGCCGACGATCCGGGGAGTCCAGTGGTCGAAGAAGAGGCCCAGTTTCTCTTGCAGGTTCACCTTGTCCATGGCGCAATTGTCGCACCAGGAGTCCCGAAGCAGCCTGAGAAGATTTCAGCAGAAGAGTCCCCGGATGTTCGGTGCGATGACAGGAGGGACCTCCGCCTTGTCGTTGCCGACGGGGAAGACGCAGGCGATGGGCGCAGCGAAACCAGGTGCAGGGTGAAAACCGGGCCTCATGGGGGCGAAAACGGCTGCCGGAGTAAGGCATACAACTCGCAGAATCAAGGGATCGTGTGGACTGCCGCAGTCCTAGTCCTGTCAGTACTAGTCCACTCACAGAATAAGAGAATCTGTACTAGCGTACGCTCCTTAGGTTGTACCCTTGCAGATTGTGAATTCCGGTTCATTGTTGTTCATTGAACATGGCGCGATCCTTGAATCGTCAAGATAGGCTGATTGAGAAGCAAGGAAAAATGGCAGTTTCGGCCGCTGGAAGAATAGCACTGCTTCCGGACGGTCGCTCATCCGCCGGGTGACGAGGGCGAAGTTTATCGCCTGATAGAGGAGCCGTTGCCCGGCGGGTTTTTTCACGCGGGCGCAAACGCACGGTAGATCATTTGTCCACGGCGCCCTACCCCCACATCTCCATATCGAGGGAGGAATGACGATGTGGATGTGCCTGAGCAACGGCTTCTTGAGCATCGTAGTTGACAAGAGCGACCCGACCCGACTGATGGTCCGCGCACGCCGCAAGGACGACCTGCTGAATGTCGTGGGCAGGGACGCCGAGATTATCGAGACGCCTGACCGTGACTACGGCTGGCGAACGTTGATTGGCCGAGAGGAGTTCAAAGCCATCGTGAGTCGGCGCCTCGACAGCATCGACTACTGCAACTTCAAAGACTCGGTGAGTGATACCGATTTTCACGAGTTGTACCTTGAGTTCTGGGCACTGCACCGAGGCCACCACGAGCAGGAGAGACGCCCCTCAAAGAGCCGGAGAGATCGCCGTTCACACCTAGAGAACACCGCAGGTCTCTGCCACGAACCCCAGCGAACCGCGTTTGCCACTACAGCCGAAGCCGCAGAGTTCCTCCGGCTCTCAAAGGCAATGAT
>JBEKHU010000733.1:0-2559 GCA_050012115.1 Bryobacteraceae bacterium
GACTTCTTGGCTGTATCTTGTTGATTGTTGGTCCAAAGACGGCTCAGCCTGAGCCGTCGTCCTGATTGGAAGCGCCCCCGCGCGGCCGCCGGTTCGGCCCCGTTCAGAACGGTGGTCGCCTGGCGCGCCCGTCTCCGGGCCGGTTTTCGCGCGCCTGATTCGCGCTCCCGCCGCTGCTGATCGCCGCCCGGCCCTGCCCCTGCCGCGGTCCAACCCGAGGTGGACTTCTCCCCGCCTGCGTTTCGCGCCCCCGCGCCCGGTCCCGCCGCGCGCGGTCGCACGGCCCCGCTCAGCGCGTGACGATCGGGAACTGCATCAGGTTATGAAACGGTTCCACCCACAGCGCCACGATCACGTTCTGGGGCAGCTTGGCGCCGCTGAACTTGAATCGCAACGTCAGCTTGGCCTGCCCGCCGTGACCGATAAACTCCTTGTCCGTCTTGCACTCCAGGCCCGCAATCCTGCGGCATACGGTCACCAGCCGCACCGGCCCGGTCAGTCCGTTGGTGATGACGATCTCGTCTGTGCCATCCGTGTTGTCCGCAATCGTGAATTCCTGTTTCGAGGCCGTCACCTCGTTCGCCAGCCTCGGCAGGTCCGCGACCTTCACCCCCGGGGGCGGCTGCCCCATCTTGGGCGCACCCGCCGCGCCCGCCTCGGGCGCCTTTGCGGGCTCCGCGGCTGTCTTCTGTGGAGTCGGCTCGAGGTAGTAGCACCACTGCCCGTTATCCAGCTTCCAATTGGTCGGGAGGGACATCTTCATGACCTTCTTCCTCGACCCCATCGGCAGTGGATACTCGTCCTCCACCATCGTCAGCACGCGCGCCATCTTCCCGTCTGGTTCGAACTGGACCCGGTAGACTTCGGCGCTCAGCGGCTTGGACTTGGTCGACGAGTAGTATTCGTCCTTGCTCGCCTCGCACACGAATTCTTCGCTTGCCCGGGCCTTGCCGGCCACCAGCAGCTCGTAAAAATGCTTCGCCCGCTCGCGGATCACGCCCTCCGCCTGCTTTTGATCCGGAACTGCCGCCGCCGGCGGGGCCGTCTGGGCCCATAGGCAGACCGGCGCCATGTATAGCGCAAACGTTTTCAGTTTCATCGTGGAACTCTCACCGGAGGGATGGCTGGGAGGCAGGGACTCGAACCCCGATACGCGGCTCCAGAGACCGCAGTCTTACCATTAGACGACCTCCCAGTGAGGTCAAAGCTCAATATAACACAGGCTTGGCGCGCGCGAATACTCGCCGCTCCGCGCGCTTGCGCGACGCTTCGGATCCAGCATTGGCAGGCCCTTCGATGCATTCCGGTCGCACAGCCTTTCTTCGAACGGCGGCCGCCGTTGTGGCGCCTCGCCGCGCGCGGCCCGGCATCGAATTCGTCGTTCCTGCCGGCCCCGATCCTCATCGCTGTCCTATGCTCTTGGACGCCTCGCAGTCCGGAAAAGACGTCTACGCCGGGCCCGAATAGCGGCTAAAATGCAGGCATGATCCAAGGAATTGAACATGCCGCCATCGCGGCCCGCGATCCCGAGACCCTCGCGTCCTTCTATGTCGCCACGCTCGGCTTCGCCGTCAACTACCGCGGCAAGAGCGCCATCTTCGTCAAGGCCTCCGACGGGAGCATGATCGAGATCGTCCGCGCCGAGGGCGACGCCCCGCCCGCCACTCCGAAAACGCCCGGCCTGCGTCACCTGGCTCTCACCGTCACCGATTTCGAAGCCCAATGCGAGCGCCTCCGCGCCGCGGGCGTAGCCTTTCTCGACCCGCCCTCCGACAAGGGCGGCAACAAGGTCGTTTTCTTCCACGACCCCGAAGGCAACCTGCTCCACCTTCTGCAGCGCGAAACGCCGCTCCCCTAACCGAAGCCGAGCCGCGCGGCCTCAACGAGCCGCGCCTCCCGGCACTCATGCTAAATTCAAAGTCGCGGGGCGTGTGCGCGGGCCCTTAGCTCAGCGGTTAGAGCCGCGGACTCATAATCCGTTGGTCGCAGGTTCAAATCCTGCAGGGCCCACCACTCTTCTCCCGCTCGTCCCGCCTGCCCGACTCAATCCTCTGTCCGCTCGGCAGCCGCCCGCGGCGGATCGGGATGCTCCTTCCCCAATCCGCGCTCCGGCCGCCGCCGCTCATCGGCGGCCGGCCTCAGCCATCTCCAATGGAAACCGCGCTATTTGCGCTCATCCCGCTTCGCGGGCGCCGGACGCGCGGCGCGGTCCGAACGGTTGGGCTGGACTGTGTGCGTCTCGTGATACTGGCTCGGGCGCGCGGCGGCCGCGGCGGGAGGCCGCGCCAGCGGCGCGCGGTACGTATGCGCGTAGGTCGCCCGGTTGGCGGCGCCGCGTTCCCACGGATGGTTGTCGATGATCACCGCGTGCGCCCGCCAATTGAATCCCGGCGCCCGCCAGCCGATCGCGCTGAAGCTCGCGCCGATAGTGATGCGCGCTCCAAACGAGAGGCCGACCATGAACCCGGGCCGCGGCCGCGCGTAGATCCAATACGGATCGTAGACCGGCACGAAAATCACTCCCGGGTTGATGGGGACAATCTCGATCATCGTCCCGTC
>JBEKHU010000734.1:0-2546 GCA_050012115.1 Bryobacteraceae bacterium
TGTCAGCACGTAACGGAGACAAGGCGCGAACCGACAAAGCGAAGAAGCGGCGGTCGCAGCGCAGACTGAAATCCCGCGCCATGGCGGCGCAGGCTCAAGCCAAGAAGGCCGAAGCCAAGCCGGCCGAGTAATGTCGCCGCAGGCGTGAGTTCCAGCTAAACAGGTCAACTTTCGGGCCGCCGGCCGCGCGAGTGCAGGAGAATGTTCCTCAACGTTGCCTGAGACAGCGCGCTACTTCAACTATCCACCCGCCAAACCAGACGCTCGCGGCCAGGCTGCCGCCGGCGATCACTACGACGCGCGCGGCAGACTGCGCGCGCAGGACTTGTGACGCACGGCCCCAACGTTGAATCGCCCCCAGGCTCGTGACTGCGACGCCTATTGTCAAAAAGCAGATCACCAGCGCTGGTCCGCCGGGGGCGATTCGGGCAGCGCGGTGGATCTCACCGCGCGAGGCGAGAATCGCGCTGCGGCTCATGCCGCAGTTGGGACACGGGATACCGAAGCGCGCTTTGAACCAACAAGCCGTCCCGATCGGGCGGCCCAGAAACCGGGTCTGCTGCTCATCGGCGTCGAAGAACAAGCGCAAGGCGAATACGCTCAGGATCAGAAGACAGCCCACTATCAGCGATGCGCTGCCGCGCCGGACGGACAAGCGTGAGCTAACGGACATCCGGATTGTAGATCACGTAGCAGCCGACTGCCTTGTCGTGCAGCGTCTGGCGGTAGGGATCCCACAGCGGCCAAAGCAGATCGAGCAGAGGCAGCAGGGGAACAAACCCGAGGGCGGCCTGGACAATCAGCCGGATCAGGGCTGTGCCTTGAGAGAGTAGACGGCCCTGCGGGTCGACCACCTTCAGCTTCATCACTCCTTGACCGATGGAGAATCCGCGCAGGCTCACGAGATAGACGCGGTTGTACAGGCCGACCAAGAGAGTGGACAGGGGGAACAGGACCAGGCTCAAGCAGCACATTCCACCTCCCAGGGGGCTAGACCGGCTGAGCCCGACCGTAGCGAAGAAGAACGAGCCGAGAACCATCCATAGCAGGATCATCACGCCAAAGACAAACAAGCTGTCGATGATGTAGCCAAGCGCGCGGTCGCCCCAGCTCGCGTAAGGCAGGGGCGGGGCGTAGGGCGGCGGCGGGGCATAGGGTGGCGGCGGCGGTGGCACGTACGGCGGGGCGGCTGGTCCTGGGGCGGCGCCGCCGACGGGCGCCCCACAACCAGTACAGAAAGCGACCGCTGCATCAAGTTGACGGCCACACCTTGAACAGAACATGAGTAGACCTCTCCAAGCGACATGTCCTCGAACGGATAGGGAAATTCTACAGCGTGGCGGCGCAAGAAGCTATTACGACATCATCCCTACGCCGGGACGCGACCCCGGCGCAGGGCGCGGGGGCATTCAGCAAATCCGAGGCCAGCGCCGCCGTTGGACATTCGTGGCCGGGAGAGCACCGCGGGAGATGGTCGGCGATCAGAATTCCGGCCCGGTCCCTGACAGGACCAGCCGCCCATGCTTCACGCCGCGAGTGGCGATCAAGCGGTCGGCCAGAGTCCGCACATCCGCTGACTCGCCTTTGACCACGATCACTTCGAGGCAATTGTCGTGGTCGAGGTGGAGGTGCAGCGTGGAGAGGATGTGGTGGTGGAATTCGTGCTGCAGGCCGGTCAGTTTCTCATTGAGCAGGCGGACATGGTGGTCATAGAGCAGCGTGATGGTTCCGGTGACCTGACCCGAAGGCTGGTCGGCGGCCTCCTTGACCAGCTCAGCTCGGATCAAGTCGCGAAACGCTTCCGAGCGGTTAGTATAGCCGCGGTGCGCGATCAGCTCGTCGAATTTGGCCAGGAGCCCTGCGTCGATCGCAACGCCGATCCGCGCGAGCTCCTTGCCATGATGTGTTGAAGACATGTGGATTCCCCCGGGCCCGACCCGCGTGCGCGCTCACACGCCGCGACGCTGTCCATATAGCAGAATATGCAGACGCGGCGTAAAACGGTAGCCGTGCTGTTTGCATAGCTCGACGAGCCATGTCGAGCGCTGCTCGAGCGTGGGCTTGTCGATACCTTCCGGCATCAACAGGATCTTCTCGTCCGGCGCACCGCAAAGGGCCTGAATGGCCTGGATTTCGGCAAGATCGTCGGGTGACTGGACGACGAATTTCAACTGATAGTCATACTCCGAAGTGAGCCTCCGCAGGACATCCGGCTGGAGGCGTCGCTCTTCGTGGCGCTGCCGCCACACGGGATCGTCGGGCGTCGAATTGGCCAGCTTCGGCGAGAGGCTCATCAGGTCGCATGCCGCCGGCTGGAAAACCGTGGCCGCCGTCTCGATGGTGACGTGGAAACCGGCCTGTTTCAATTCCTTCGACAGGGGCACGACCTCGGGAAAGATCAAAGGCTCGCCGCCGGTCAGGACGACGTGCCGGAACCGCGGATAGCCGCTGACCCACTGCATGATGCCTTCCGGCGTCCGCTCCTCGCCCTCGCTCTGCCAGGACGTGTACGGCGTGTCGCACCAGCGGCAGCGCAAATTGCATCC
>JBEKHU010000735.1:0-2544 GCA_050012115.1 Bryobacteraceae bacterium
CGCAGGACGAGGCGCAAGCGGCGCAGGCCGAGGTGGACAGCCGCCGGATCAGGACCGAATTGCAGCGGTTGAGGGGCCGCGTCGAAACCGAAACCCGCCAGGCCTGGGAGGCGATTCGAGAGGCGGAGACGGCCAAGGAGGTGGCGCGCATGGACCTCGACCTCGTTCGCGAGCAGGTGGACCTGCTCCTGGCGCAGCTCGAGGAAGGCAAGGCGACGCTGAAGGACGTGGAGGAGGCCCGGTATGCGGAGCATGAGCGGTGGATGCAGCTCTACGATGCCCGCACGTCGCTGGAACGCGCGCAGTTCCAATTGCTGAGACAGACCAGGATGCTGGTGGCCGCGCTGCGCTGAGCGGGGCTGTGTTCCCGCTCTCTGCCCGACCCTGGCCCATTCGCCCGGCGGAGGGGCGCCGGGTGGAGCGTTTTTGGTGCAATATACGATCAGGTGACTGAGCCGACTTCCGCCGTGACGGGGCCGGGTGCAGCTTTGCCGCCTGCCGTGTATCCTGTAACTGACTGATTGTCGAGGAAGTAATCCAATGGACGGGAGCGAGGATAGGATGAACTGCCGAAATCGCCGCTGGTTGTGGGCATTGCCGTTGCTGCTGGTTGCCATGCAAGGCTGCTGGCGCGATCCGGAGACGGTGAAGCGGCGGTACGTGGCGAGCGGCGACAAGTACTTTGCCCAGGGCAAGTACAGGGAAGCGTCGCTGATGTACCGGAGTGCGTTGCGCAAGGACCAGAAGTTCGGCGAAGCGTACGCCAAGCTGGGCGAGTCGGAGGTCCGCCGCGGAGAGCTGCGTACGGCGCTCCAGGCGTTCACCCGCGCGGTCGAGCTGCTACCGACGGATGAGAATCCGCCGGGCCGGCTTGCGGATATCTGGCTGGCTTACTACGGATCGCCGCGGGGCCACACCGATGCGACTCTGAAACAGGTGGACGACCTCGCCAAGCTGTTGCTAAAGCGCAATCCGAATTCTTACAACGGCCAGCGTCTCACCGGTTTCCTGGAGATTGCGAGAGCGGGGACGGATACCGTCCGGGAGCACGCTCACATCGACGCGGCCATCGCCGCCTTCCGCAAGGCGGACCAGGCGCGTCCCGGCCAGCCCGATGTGCTGTTTGCCCTGGCCCAGACGCTGAACCGGAACAATCAATGGAATGAGGGCGAACCGATCATCCGCCGGGTTGTGGAGAAGAATCCCCAATATTGGCTCGCCTACGACTATCTGATCGTGGAGTATCTGCGGCACAAGCGGCCGGAGGATGCCGAGCAGGTCATGGCGCTGAAGGTGAAGAACGACCCGAAGAATGCGGACGTCGTCATTCAGCAGGCCGGCTTCTTTTTCGCCCTGCAGCACAAGGATAAGGCCGATGCAATCCTCACGTCCCTGCTGGCGCGCGAGAAGGAACTGCCGGAAGCGCGCATGAAGGTGGGCGACTTCTACATTCGCACGCGGGACTATGACCGGGCGTTCACGGTTTTCAGCGATGGCGCGAAACAGGGTGGCAGCCGGGCCAACGACTATCGGCTGAAGATCGCATTGGTTCAAGTCGCCACCGGCCGGAAGCCCGAGGCGCGGCAGACGCTTGAGTCCATCTTGAAGGACGATCCGAAGAACAACAATGCGCTGTCCATGCGCGCCGGGCTGCAACTCGATTCCGGCGATGAGGCACAAACGCAAGCCGCGATCAACGATCTCCAGACGTTGATCGGCCGGGATCCGAACAATCCGGTGATCCGCTTCAACCTGGCCAAGGCCTACCAGTCGAAGGGTGCGCAGTTCCTGTCGCCGGCCAAGATTCAGTATCAGGAAGCGGCGAAACGGCCCGGCTTTCTGGCAGCCCAGATCGGTCTCGCACAGGTGAATCTCGCGCTGGGCAGCCTTCACCTGGGCCAGGGCCAGAGAAGCCTTGCGCAGGGCGACTTTGCGCAAGCCGTGGAAAGCGCCGACGAAGCGCTCAAAATCGACTCCTCCAATATCCTGGCCATGGCAATCAAGGCCAATGCGCTGATCAATATGGACAACGTCATACAGGCTCGCGCCGATCTGCAGAAGGAATTGATCCGTTTCCCGAATTCGCCCGACCTGCAGTTCCATCTGGCTTTGGCCAGCTATGCGGAGGGGAAGTACACCGACGCCGAAGCGATGTTCCGGAAGCTGCTGGAAAAGTACCCCAACGATGCGCGATTGAATTTCGCCACCGCGGACGTGCTCCTGAAGACAGGGCGTGGGAAAGAGGCGCTCAAACTTCTGCAGGAGCAGTCGAGTCACGCTCCCGAGAACCAAGCTATGCGACTCGCCATGGCCAACACCGCCGCGGGCGTTCGAGAGTACGATCTGGCCGAACGCGAGTACCGTAAGCTGATGGAATTGCAACCCAAGAACTTCCAACTGTTCCTGCGGTTGGGGGAGGTACTGTATTTCAAAGGTCAACCGCAGCAGGCGATGGAGATGTTCAGGCAAGGACAGGCGCTGCAGCCTAAGAACCCCAGGCTCAACCTGGACATGGCTTTGGCCATGGAATCCGTCGGCATGAGG
>JBEKHU010000735.1:2558-4150 GCA_050012115.1 Bryobacteraceae bacterium
CACGAGGCGTATCCCTATTACAAATCGGTCCTGGAGGTGGACTCCAGCGACGCGGTGGCGCTGAACAATCTGGCGTTTCTCATGGCTGAGGAAGGGCGGGACCTGGACAGCGCCTTGACCTATATCCAAAAGGCCAAGCAGCAATACCCCAACAACGATGACATCGCCGATACGATGGGCTGGATCTATCTGAAGAAGACGCTGAACGACGATGCGTTGACGATCTTCAGAGATCTGGTCAAACGGAATCCTAACAGAGCCCTGTTCCGCTACCATTTGGGAGCCGCGCAATACCAGAAACGCGATTTTCAGGCCGCGAAGCAAAGTCTTCAGATGGCGCTGTCCCTGAAGCCCGGCAAGGACGAGGAAGCGAAGATTCGGGAGTTGCTGGCGAAAATCGGCTAAGGGGCCAGGCCTGGTCCCCCGGGCACCTCGCTCCGCGCCTTCAAGACTGGAGACAGCCGTCTGAACCGCAAAATCCTGCCGTTTGTCGTCCCGTTCGCCGTATTGGTGGCGCTGATCCCTGGCGCAGCCGCGCTGGGCCTCAGCGCGCGGGCGGAGCTGCTTGTCAGACTGCTGCTGCCCGCCGCCGCACTGCTCTGGTACTGGAGGGATCTCCCGCCCGTCAGGGTGAATCGGCCCGTGGCGAGCGTCGTGCTCGGCGTGTTTGTGTTCGCGGTCTGGATCGCGCCGGATCTACTATTCCCGGGCTGGCGGAGCCATTGGTTGTTTCAGAATGCGCTCTTTGGAAGGCTGACTGTCTCAATGCCGGCCTCCAGCCTGCGGAATCCGGCGGACCTGCTCCTGCGGAGCATACGCGCCTGCACGGTGGTGGCGCTGGCGGAGGAGTTGTTCTGGCGCGGGTGGTTCATGCGCTACCTGATCCGCGCCGATTTCGAATCGATCCCCGTGGGCGCCTGGCAGGCCAGGGCGTTCTTCGTGACGGCGGCGCTGTTCGCAGTGGAACATGGGCCCTATTGGGAAGTTGGGCTCGCTGCCGGCCTGCTCTACAACTGGTGGGCTCTGCGCAGCCGGAGCCTTGGCGATCTGATTTTGGCTCATTGCGTGACAAATGCCGTGCTGGCGGTCTTCGTGATCACGACCCGGCGCTGGGAATACTGGATGTGACCGGATATCCTGGTTGCTCGCCGGCTGAAGAAAGGAAGCCGTAGTTTCATGTCCGTACTTGCCATCGATATTGGAGGGACCAAGTTCACCATGGCCCTGTTTAAACGCGCAGAGCCCGAACGAGGCCAGCCGCCGAACGCCGCGCACGCTGAGCAGGGCGGCCCTGTATGGACAATGACCCGCCGTGAGACACGCGCCACCGATCGCTCTGGCGGGCCCGAATGGATGACTGCGCGGATCGCGGAGATTGCCGGGGCCTGGCGGAAAGAAAGAGACTTCGACCGGATTGGCGTGGGCTTTGGCGGGCCGGTCCACTTTGCCACGCAGAAGGTCGTCCTCTCAACCCACGTCGGAGGCTGGCAGGGCTTCGATCTGGTCGAATGGCTGCTCGCCCAATTCCGTGTTCCCGTTTGCATGGACAACGACGCCAACGTCGGGGCCCTCGGCGAGGGTCTGTTCGGCGC
>JBEKHU010000736.1:0-2543 GCA_050012115.1 Bryobacteraceae bacterium
TATCCCAGGACTCCTGATACGTACTGGAGCTTTCGCTATGCCCTGTCGTTCGTAGGTAAGCGCGCCGCTCAGCCCCCACTGGGTCTGATGACCGTCGCCGCGTTGCTGCCCCGGCACTGGAACAAGCGCCTGATCGATACCAACGTCGAGCGCCTGAAGGAATCCGACTTCGCCTGGGCCGACGTAGTTTTGATCAGCGGCATGCACGTGCAGCAGGAAGATCTGATGGCCATCGTCCGGCGTTGCAGGGCGCGCGGCCTCCGAACCGTGGTGGGCGGCCCCATCACCAGCAGCCTGTCCCCGTCCGCACTGCAGGCCGACCACGTAGTCATCGGCGAGGCCGAGGATCTTATCGCCGGCCTTGCCCGGGATCTTGAGGCTGGCACGGCACGGCCCGTGTATCAGGCCGCCGAGCGTCCCGCCATGGCGCGCAGCCCATTACCGGACCTGAGTCTCATCCGGATGAGCCGCTACAATACGATGACCGTCCAGTACTCGCGTGGCTGCCCCTTCAACTGCGAATTCTGCGACATCATTGAGATCTATGGTCGCCGGCCGCGCACCAAGGCCGTGGCGCAGGTGCTCGCTGAACTCGACCAATTGCTCCAGGCCGGCTGGCACGATGCGGTGTTCGTCGTCGACGACAACTTCATCGGCGACAAGCCTCGCGCCAAGGCTCTGTTGGCCGCCATGGCGGAGTGGGGCGCAGCCCATGGGCGGCCTTTCCAGTTCCTGACGGAAGCATCGCTGAACATGGCCGACGATCCCGAGCTGCTCCAGTTGATGAAAGATGCGGACTTTACCTCAGTTTTCCTGGGCATTGAAACCCCGGACGAGTGCAGCCTGGCCGCCAACCACAAGGAGCAAAACCTGCGGCGGGACATGCTGGAGAGCATCGCTATCATCCAGCAGTACGGCATCGAAGTGATGGGCGGCTTCATCCTCGGCTTCGATACCGACCGCGAGGACGTTTTTGACCGCCTGGTCGAGTTCATCCAAACAAGCGCCATACCCATCGCCATGGTGGGCTTGCTGCAAGCTATGCCCGGCACGCAACTGTTTCGACGCCTGCGGAGCGAGGGCCGTATTCTGAACGCCGGAGATGGCAACAACACCGATTGCGAGTTGAATTTCCTGCCGCGAATGGACGCCGCCCGCCTCGTGCAGGGCTATCGTCAGGTACTAAATCGAATCTACGGCTGTGAGGCCTATTATGAGCGCGCCAGGCTCTTCCTCAGCCGCTGCCGCCCGGGACACCAGCGGCGCTTGAGCCTCTCCACCCTGCGCGCCTTTTTCGCGTCCGTGATGCACCAGGGACTGCTAGGAAAGGCGCGCCTCAGCTACTGGAAGTTTGTGCTCACAGCCGCCACGCGCTACCGCCACTCGTTCGGCGCCGCCATGACCCTGGCCGTGATGGGCTATCACTTTCAGACCATCACCGAGCAGCTCTCTGAGTCGGAATCTGGATAGACCAGGGATTGCTGGTATCTGCTGATTGTCGAGTTGTTCGCGAAGGGCACGGTTCTCCTCGCGCAGATATTCGATGGCCTGTAAGTGACGCTGGCTCAACCGGCCCGCCAGACAGATCACCAGGAATCGAAAGGGGGTCCAGGAGTTTCGCCATCGGATCGATTCATCATCCGCCGGCCAGTGCGTGAATCTCGCCCAGATTCAGGCGGATCGCATTTCCGGGCCATACGGGGTCCGAGTGTGCGGTACACTCATCTTGCCGGTCGAGGGATTTCCAGCGAACGGCAAACAGAGGCTTCACTGATTGTGTCAGCCCAGTGGGCAAGCTCAAGCAGCCTCTTCAGCTCAGGGCCGCTCGGACGATTGCAGACTAACTTGAGAAGATCTCCTCGTTGGGATGTGAGCGCATTGTGATCCGGGGGAAACCATTGCAGCAACCCGACATCATCCCGAGTAAAGTCCGCCGTGAGGAGCAACGGAAGACATGCGCCGAATCACCCGAGGGAGCGGCGTCTGTAGACGCTTCCGCACTTCCTGACTTGTACACGATTGGCCGCTGCTGCGTCCCGAAACAACACACTGCCGCAATAGTGGTGGCGTTCTGCCAGAACGGTAAGGATGCGATCGCTCGGCGAAGCGTTCCGATGGCCGCTGCGCAATTCCAAGCCGCGCAAGACATGGAGCCCGGCGCTTGGCCCTACCGCGAGCGCTCGCGGGTCGCCACACGAGCGCTACAGCCAGGTACACCAAGCCAGAACGTTAGTCTCATCCAACTAAAAGAAGCCCTTCAGCTTCCGTGTCAGAAGGCCCCATGTCTGGCCCGACAGGAGGGAGTGGGTCGATGACGTCGCAAGCAGGCGGGAACCCAAGAAGGCTCAGAATCGTCGACGTTTTGCGGCCGCACTGGAAAGCCCTGACGCTGGCCTTGGTAGCGGTTGCGGGCGAAACCGCCACCGATCTGCTCGAACCCTGGCCGCTGAAAATTGTTCTCGATAACCTGCTCCAGTCGAAACGGCTTCCCGGTTGGATGGGTGTCGTGGTTGGTTGGATGGGGTCGGACAAGTTGGCCGTCC
>JBEKHU010000737.1:0-2542 GCA_050012115.1 Bryobacteraceae bacterium
AACCGTGTAGCCGCGCGCGGCGAATTCGCGCTGGATCTCAAAGCCGAGCTGCCCCGCGCCGCCGAAGATGATTGCTTTCCTGCTCATATCGCACTTGAACTATATCGCATCGGAAAGCGCAATTGGCACCCCCCCGGCGGGGTGCTGTTTTTGCCGTCCGGAAAGTCGCCCGGCGAGCCTCCCTTTGGCCTGAAAACTGACCGCAAAAGTGGCCCAAACGGCGTGCGCGCCGATTTTCAATAAGTCCTTTGATTGCAACAGATCCACCGTGAAGCACGGTGAAAGTGCAAAAAGATGCGTGTTAATGTTTGTAAGTCCTTTGTTTGCCACACATCCACCGTGACGCACGGTGCACCGTGTTAATGTGACGCCTTAATGTTCGTAAGCCCAATTATTGCAACAGATCCACCGTGACGCACGGTGACACGTGTTAATGTGCGTAAAAATGCCCACGAAATTCGCCTAAGTCCTTTGTTTGCCACAGATCCACCGTGAAGCGCGGTGACGATCGCGTAAGTCCTTTAAAACAGCGTACTTACGCGCTTCGTGTGCGCGCATCTTCCGCTAAATCCGGCTAAGTCCTTTAGAAAACCGTGATTACGCGGAACCGCAAGAAACCGCTGTTTTCGCGGTCAAAACACGGTAAAAACCGTGATTTTCGCGGTGAATTCGCATTCGCGCACGCTGCATTGCACGGTGAAAACCCCGCCCCGCAGCCGCGCCCGGCGGGGCTCTTCCGGCCGGCGGTCCGAGTCGGCAGGCGGTCACGCCACGCGATGCAACCCGTCCCGCGTTTCGACCCGGCCGGTGTCAGACCCGGAGGTTTTTCAGGAGCCCTGCAGGCGCCGATCCTGTTCCTTGCGGCGCTTGACCTGGTGCGGCAGAGGATGGCGCGGCTCGCCTTCGCGGGCCTCGCCGAGCAACGCGCTCACCAGCTTGCGCAGGCTGTGCAGGCCCGACAGGCTTTCATCCATTTCGATCAGCAGCGAATACTCGCCCGGGCCTTCCTCGCGGCAGGCAATCACCTCGCCCAGCAGCATCGCATCGTGCTGGTCGATGCGCACCGGGACGCCGGGCGCGACAGGCGCGCCGCTGCGCACCGTCATCAGCCGGGAAGCCATGTGCGTGACCACGATTTCCGAGGCCATGCACGGACCTTGCAGGGGAACGAGCCTGGCCCTCCAGGTGATCGCAGGCTCTGGTTGTACGGGCTCTCGTTCTTCCATGTGGGGCATATCGGCCCCGGGAGGAAAAAACTGAACTATTTCAGGGAGCGCGGCGCTATTTCAGGCTCACCAGCAACCACAGGCCCACGGCGATGGCGGCGAAGCCGATGGCCTCCAGCACGAAGTGCCGCAGTGCCCGGTCGTGCCAGCCGGCGACGGCCTTGGCCTGGGCGGCGGCGCTTACGCGGTTGCTGAGGTATTTCTGCCCGGCTTCGTCGGCCAGCAGGATGGAAGCCGCGAGCTCCCCGTGCAGCGCCTCGTCCAGCTCGCGGCGCAGCTCCGGCGGCACGTCCTCCAGCGAGGGGAAATTGCGCAGCTCTCCGTCGCGCCCGGTCAGCACCAGCGTGGATCGATAAACGGGATTGGACCGCGCCTCCGGCATGCTCATTTCTCCACGCTCACCGGACTGTTCAGCGGCGCCGGCGCGACCGTCTGGCGGGCCCGTTCCATGACCACCTGGATGAAGCCCAGGCCGGCCTTCGACAGCGCCTTATCGCGGCGGTAGACCAGCCCCAGCCGCCGCATCAGCGGCTCCGGCGCCAGCGAGACCGCGGCGAACTGGCCCGCGTCCAGCCCTTCCTGGAAGTGCGCCGCGGCCATGAACGAGATCCCCATTCCGGCCAGGACGAAACGCTTGATCATTTCCGTCGAATCCAGCTCCATCGAGATCTGGACCTGGTCTTCCACCGGCTCCAGCCAGGCGTTCACCCGGGCCCGCGTCGTGCCGCCCTTAGGCAGCAGCAACATCTGGCCGGCGAGATCATCGCAACGCACCGCGGCCCGCCCGGCCAGGCGGTGGCCCGCCGGCAGGATTAACTTGATCTCATCGGTGTGGATCGGCAGCACCTGCAGCTTTTTCTCCTGGATCGGCAACTGCGTGAAGCCAAAGTCGGCCAGGTTGTCCATCACCGAATCCACCACGTGGCGGCCGTAACTGCGGTCCACCAACAGTTGGACGTTGGGGAAGAGCTTTTTGAATTCGGAGAAGACGGTCGGCAGGACGTAGATGCAGGTGGCCTCGTTGGCCGCGATCACCAGTTCCCCACGCGGCACGCGCTCGAGTTCGTTGATCGCATCCTGCGCCCGGCGCCGCAGATCGAGGATCTGCTCGGCGTAGACGCTCAGGATTTTGCCCGCCGCGGTCAACTCGATGCGCGTCCCCAGGCGTTCAAATAAGGAACAGTTCAATTCCTGTTCGACCTGCCGGATCTGGGCGCTGATGGCGGGCTGGGTGCGGTAGCACGTCAGCGCCGCCTTGGAGAACGACTTCAGGCGCACAATCTCGAGGAAAGTATGAAGCTGATCGAGATCCATTC
>JBEKHU010000738.1:0-2532 GCA_050012115.1 Bryobacteraceae bacterium
ACCTCTGGCCCGAAAGGGTTGGGAACTCGGTCATTTCCCAGGTGTGCGTCCTGGATGACATCCGCCAGAGGACGGGAGCACTGCAGCACGAGGGGGCATCGATGCTTGCTTCGCCCGAAATCTCGCCCAGATTGTTGATCGCGATCGCTTCGGTCCAGTAGTGGTCGCTGACGAATCCATAACTGGACTGATGGGGAAGCTGCTGGACTTCCCATCCGTGGCCGCCATGGATGGGGTTCCAAACCACGGCAATCTCTTTGGATCCGTCGTCGTTCCAGCCGTCTCCAGTCAGCTGACCGCGATCATTGACGCCCCAGGGGCCCCACCAGCTCAGAGTCCCATCTGGGTAGACCGCCCCGGGTTGCTCCATACCGTTGGTGGGAAGCTTGTGGATCTTCCAGGTGATCGTCGGCTTGCCCTGATGCCACCCAAGCTCCGGCGTCCAGGCAACGGGGTGCGCTTCGCCGGCCGTGTCTGTTTCCAGAAAGCTCACTCCGCCGATCAGCGTTCCGCTGTGGTTGATGGTGATGGCGACGCTGCCGGTATCCCCCTCAAGAGTCCCCAGGTCGATCCCGACGCCGTGAGGAGCCCAGAGGTGGGCCCTCGCATAGCCATTTTCGCCCTTGATGCCGCCGACGATCAGACCGGTATCGGATATTCTGCCACCCTCTTGAGACCAACCGTCCACGTCATCGCTGCTGACACCGCCGTCGAACCACTTGCCGGCGTCGGGGCCATAAAGTGATACACCGACCATCCGCGTTTCACCGCCAACATCGCCCCACCCGACTGCAACTCCAGAGTTGTTGATGCCGATCAAGTCGGCCCAAGTCCCGTTAGGGTGATGGCCGAGATCCCAGGTCTTCAGGCCATGGGCCCGAGAGGCCGGTCCATAGAAGCTCAGATTGGCGGTCGGGCCATTCGTCTGCGGCATCGCGTTCATGAAGTGATGCCGGAGGAGCCCTTGTGGGCCGGGGTGTGGCGGGCCCGCACTTTGCTGCGCCCAAGCCAGCGGCACGAGACACGCACTCAGAACCAATGCCAAAATGCTAAAGCGTTTCATAATCTTCCTTTCAATCCATTCAATTCGTCTTCCTCGAAGGCCGGAGGAGGTGTCTTTTGGTCGGCGACCCGGGGAAGAACATCACCGCCTGATCGAGATCGGCCGGCCGGTTCGGCCGCTCCTCTCTGACGATCCGATGCAGGCCGATCACATCGTGTTCACCCGGCCCCACGCGGACGACACAGTAGTAATGGGCGATATCTTCGTACAACACCGTCCGTTGCATGCGGCAGCCGCCCTGCTCGCGGGGCACGACAGCGACGTGGCGCCTGGCAGGTGAGAACGCCTCTAGGCTCTGTGCCGACGCCGAAAATGCAAACGCCGTGCCGAGTATGGCCAGGACCATCCAGCGCATAGAAACCTTCATGTCAAACCTCCTGTGGAACGATTCCTTCGATCCAACCCGGAACCGGCACGGTTCAGGCCGCTCGCGGCCCAATCACGGCGGCAGTTTGGACGTGGAATGCCACTCGGGTCAATCCAAGGACGGACATTTGTACATCACGCCGAGGTCACGCCGTAATCGCCTGAGAAATCGGAGTTTCAGGCCGTGATAAGACAAACTCATTCCCCCCGGAAGATAGCCGTGCTACACTGCAAGTCGCTCGGAAACGCCGGCGAACAGAGCGGATGGCGTGTACTAAAGCTGTAAGATTCGCTGCATTCCGCTCGCGACTGCCGTGCAGCGAGGGCTTCCTGTCATGGAACCCGCACCACGGAACGGACAACGTGTTCGCTTCAAGGCCTTCGAACTGGACCTTCGCAGCCGCGAACTGCACAAACACGGCCTGAAGTTGAAGCTGCAGGGACAACCCATCGAACTGCTGGCGATGCTGTTGGAGCAGCCGGGCGAACTGGTCACGCGCGAGGAACTGCGGACTAAACTCTGGCCCGAGGACACGTTCGTCGATTTCGAGCACGGCCTGAACAGCGCCATCAACCGGTTGCGCGAGGCTTTGGGCGACCATGCCGAAGCGCCGCGCTTCATCGAGACGCTGCCCCGCCGGGGCTACCGTTTCATCGCCGCGGTAGAGGAACCGGCAGAACTGGCGCCGGCCGCGGCGGGGCCTGTGGATGCTCCGGCCACTGAGGGCGCCGCACGCGGGGTGGCGTTGCGCCGGCCGGTCGCGGTGGCGGCGGCGGCCCTGCTGGGTGCGTTCGCGATCCTGGCCGCCGTAAACGCGGGCGGCCTGCGCGACCGCCTTCTACAGAGCCTGTGGCCCGTGCCGAGAATCGAATCCATCGCCGTGCTGCCACTGGCGAACCTGTCCGGCGACCCGCAGCAGGAGTACCTGGCGGATGGGATCACCGACGCACTGATTACCGACCTGGGACAGATCAGGGCGCTGCGCGTCATCTCGCGGCAATCCATCTTGCGTTACAAGGGCTCGAACAAGCCGCTGCCGGAGATCGCGCGGGAGCTGAGCGTGGACGGGATCGTGGAGGGGTCGGTGCAACGCAGCGGCGAC
>JBEKHU010000739.1:0-2509 GCA_050012115.1 Bryobacteraceae bacterium
CACCGTCTGCAACAGATTCTGGACATTTCGGCGGAAATGGGCCGCAAGGTGGCGTTCCTGGGCCGCAGCATGCTGACGACGACGGAGATTGCGCACAGCCTGGGGCTGCTGCACATCCCGGACAACACGCTAATCCGGCCGCAGGACATCATGTCGATTCCGCGCAACCGGGTAGCGGTGGTCGTCTCCGGGACGCAGGGCGAACCGATGTCGGCGATGTCGCGCATCGCGGTGGACAGTCACAAGAACTTGTCGCTGGACAGCGGTGACATCGTGGTGCTGAGCGCGCGCATGATTCCGGGCAACGAGAAGGGGATCGGGCGCATGCTGAACCACGTGGCGCGGCGCGGGTGCGAGGTGGTGGCGGGCGCGATGAACCCTCCGGTGCACGTTTCCGGGCACGGCTCGAGCGAAGAACTGAAGCTGATGCTGAACCTGATCCGGCCGCGCTACTTCATGCCGATCCACGGCGAATACTGGCAGATGTCGAAGCACGCTAAGCTCGCCAGTCACTTGAAGACATTAGGCTTGGAGGAGACGTTCCTGCTCGAGAGCGGGCAAGTCCTGGAAATCGATCACCACGGCGCGCGCAAAGGGGGCAAGGTGCCGGTGGGGCGCGTGTGCATCGACTCGGGCTCGATCGACGAGGTGGTCGAGGACATGGTGATCCGCGACCGGCGGCATCTTTCCGAGGACGGTTTCGTGATCCCGATCGTCTCCGTCGACAAAAACACGGGGCGCTCGGACGGGCTGCCCGAGATCGTGAGCCGGGGGTTCGTGTCGCTGGAAGAGGGCTCGGAGTTGATCGCGGCGGCGCGGCAGGTGGTGGCGCGGACGATCGAGAATTCGTCGCGCGAAGAGCGCACCGACTGGGGCGTGATGCAGGAGAAGATACGGACGGACCTGAAGCGCTTCCTGCACAAGGAGACGTCGCGGCGGCCGCTGATCATGCCGGTGATTCTGGAGGCGTAGCTTGCATTTCTCACTGGTAGGAGGTGGGCGTCCTCCAGCGGGGGCGAAAACACGGGTGACAGACGGCTCTGTCCACACGGCGCAGAGGGGGCAGAGGGTGAATAGAGAGATTTGTGCGCGCCTAGGACAGAGACGTCAGTCCCCGGTTTTCGAAGAGACGTCGCGGCCGCTGATCATGCCGGTGATAGTGGAGGTCTGACTTGAGTCCGGAGCCGGTTCCGCCAGCGTATCTGGAAGACGAATCAGGGTTTACGGGCCACGGCGAGGGCCTCTACCGGCCCGAGACGTCGCAGCAGGCGGCGGAGGTGCTGGCCGAGGCGGCGCGCACCGGAACGCCGATCACGGTGGCGGGAGCGGGGACGGGACTGGTCGGCGGGCGGGTACCGGAGGGCGGTTGGGTGCTCTCCACCGAGCGCTTCCGGAGGCTGGAAATCAGTCCTGGGAGAGCCCATGTTGGCGCTGGCGTACTTCTTCAAGATCTGCAGCTTGCGGCAAAAACATCAGGTCAATTCTATGCTCCGGACCCGACTGAATGGGGGGCCTCGATGGGCGGGACGATCGCCACGAATGCCAGCGGATCGCGCAGTTTCCTGTACGGATCGACGCGGCGGCACCTGCTGAGCGTGACCGCCGCGCTGATGGAAGGCAGGGTGCGGACGTACGGACGCGATGAGAGGCTCGATTTCGCCTACACGCCGCTTGGGGAACCGCGTTGCCGGAAGCACACGGCGGGGTATTATCTTCTACCAGACAGCGGTTTCCTCGAGCTGTTTTGCGGTTCCGAAGGCACTCTGGCGGTGGTACTGGAGGCGGAAGTGCGGCTGCTGCCGCAGCCGGAGAGCCTGCTGAGCGGGGTGGTGTTTTTCCGGTCGGAGGATGCGGCGCTGGATGCGGTGGATGCGTGGCGCGATGTGCCGCAGTTGCGCATGCTGGAGTTCTTCGACGGTCCGTCGCTGGGGCTGCTGCGCGGCCCGTACCCGGAGATTCCGACGGCGGCGCGGGCGGCGCTGCTGGTGGAGCAGATTGTCGATGGGCTGGAGGAAGATGCCGAGGAGACGTGGCTGGGACGGATGGAGAGCTTCCAGGCGCTGGACGAATCGTGGTTCGGAACCACGGATGCCGACCGGGAACGGTTCCGGGTATTCCGGCACAAGTTGCCGGAGATGGTGAACGAGCGGATCAAGCGCAACGGCTTCCAGAAAATGGGGACCGATGCGGCGGTGCCGCTCGAGAAGAACCGTGAGATGATGCGCTGGTACCGTCAGGTGCTGGATGAACAATTCCTGGGTAAGGCTGTGATGTACGGGCACATCGGCGATGCGCACGCACACGTGAATGTGCTGCCGGAGACGGAGGACGACGCGCGGCGCGGGCGTGCGTTCCAATACGAATCGGCGCGGCAGGCCGTGGCGCTGGGCGGCACGGTGAGCGCGGAGCATGGGCTAGGGAAGAAGAAGGCGCATTTCCTGGCGCTCGAATTCACGCCGGAGCAGATCCAGGCGATGTGCGACGTGAAGCGGCATTTCGACCCGCAGTG
>JBEKHU010000740.1:0-4041 GCA_050012115.1 Bryobacteraceae bacterium
CCCGGTTCATCCCGACCAGACGCTCTCGATTTACCTCGACGGCCTTGGGCCGACCGTGCCGGTGGTCCCGCCCGGAGTGCCGGCGCCGTCGAATCCACCGGCGCTGCTGGTTACAGCGCCTGTGGTGACGCTGGAAGGCGTCACTCTCACGGTCACTTTCGCGGGCCTGGATCCGGGCCAAATCGGCGTATATCGCGTCGACGTCACCGTGCCTCACAATATCGCCAACGCGGCTCAGGCTGCGCTGGTCATCACCGAGGGCACCGCCTCCACCACATTGCTGGTGCGGGTAGTCAACCCGTAAGTGGACACGGCATAAACAGGAAGGGAGTACCAGGGAATGCTGAAGAGGATCTTCTTGACGTTACTGGTCGCCGGTGGCGCCGCGTATGCGCAGACTTACTATCTGGGCATCCTGGGAGGTTATGGCGCCGCCCCTGACCTCACCGTCAAGAATTCCACGGGGAGCGCCACTGCGGGCTTAAACGGCGGCGCCGTGGTCGGCGCCGTGGGCGGCGGAGACACGTCCAAATACTGGGGCGGCGAAATGCGCTACATGTGCCGCTTCGGCGACCTCAAGCTTGCCTCCAATGGGACGGAGGTGGATTTCGGGGCACACACACACATCATCACGGGCGACCTCCTCAGGTACTTCACGCCGCGAGAATCCTCAGTCCGGCCGTACATCTCCTTCGGCGGCGGCATGAGAATTCTGGTCGGCGTAGGAGCGGAATCGGCGGCACAGCCGCTGGGGAATTTCGCGGCCCTCACGGCAACTCGGGAGATGCTGGCCGTGGGTGACTTCGGCCTGGGGTTGAAATTCAAGCTCGGCAAATCCACCCAACTGCGCCTGGAGGTGCGCGACTATGTCGGGCCCGCGCCAAGCAAGGTGATCGCGCCCAACGTCGGCTCCAAAATCAGTGGCGTGTTTAATGACGTGATCGCGATGGCCGTCTTCTCCTACAGCTGGTGACGCGAGGAGCACTCCGCCACACAAGCTTCTTTCTGCATCTACGTGGAGTGAATAACCCAGGTCAGGGGGGAGTTGGGGTGCGCCTGAGCTGCCCGCGTTTCTCCGGCTACTCGCAACTGAGAACCTCGCGCTTCCGACCCAGCACTTCGTTCTGCTCCTTGGCCGCCAAATGAGTTTCTTTTGGGCCGGCGCCACGAGCACTGGCTCGGAGCCGGTGACCCGCAGCCTGCGCTTTGCCCAGTGCGCTGAGGTCCGCCGGCTTCGAACATCTGAGCGCAACGCTATCGGACATGCTGACACGCCGCGTCCACATCCTGGCACTAAGAGGCGACAGCCACTCGCTAGAGGCGAGCAAGCAGAGGCGCGGCACCAGCAGTCTGTCGAACTGAGTCCTCCGCAACCCGGGCGCCGCCGTTTGGAAACCGCTTCCGGACGACACCCTGACCACTCGGCTTTCGGCCTCGCAGGACCCCGCTTCAGCCACCCCAAGATGGCAACAAGAACGGTGCTGAGACTGGCCCTTTTTTTCGGAACTGCAGTGGTTTCCTCTGCCTCCGCCCTTGAGAAACCTCCCCTCCAAGAAGAGAGTCGTTTTCCCCGACCAATTTGGTGACAACTTATGACGGTATGGATTCCGACCGCCGCGGCAACCGCCGAGATCATCTTCTTTCCGCTGGCCACGGCCGTTGCGGTCATCGCGCTACGACGCTCGGTGTTGCAGGCGCGCCAGAAATGGCGCGCCAGAAATGGCTGTTGGGCGCAGCCATGGTCTTCTCGTTCCTGGCCAAGATCGCGCTGGCCAGGATGGGCCACAATTTCGACGTGTATTGTTACCGCGTGATCAGCAACATACTCAGCCAGGGCGGGAGCGCATACCAGCGTGCGGACATCTATCACTACGGCCCAATCTGGGGATGGATCGTATCGGGGTTTGGGCATCTCGCCGGCCCGGGCGGTGAAGAAGTGTTTCACCGTGGGGAGCTCTCCTATCCGGGCGCTGGAGAGCATTTTCACATGTGGATCGCCGCGTTCCTGGCCATGATTGACGTGCTGATCGGAGTGGCGATCGGGCGCGCCTACTCCTGGATCGGCGCCATGGTATTTGTGCTTTCTCCCATAGGTCTGCTGATCTCGGGATTTCATTCGCAGTTCGACAACGTGGCGGTGCTGATGGGCTTGTTAGCCTGGCTACTGATCCGCGAGGGGAAACCAAAGCCCGTCGCGCTGACAGTTTCAGCGGCGTGTCTTGGCATATCGTTGATCGTCAGGCATGTACTGTTCCTGTTTCCGATATGGCTTGTGTTTTGGAAACCGCTCGGAAAGCTGCGCTACCGGATTCTGTATGCGGCCGTTGCATACGGGCTATTCGCTGGTTCTTTCCTGCCCTGGCTGGGCGACCCGGCATTGCGCGCCGCTATCATGTCGAACGTGTTCGGATATAAGAGCTTTTACGGGAACTCGTTGCTGGGGTATGTGATCGGATTGATCTTGCCCCTCACTTCTCTGGATTGGTACCTGCGCTGGATCCCCGTGGTCGGTGGACTCCAGGCAATCTGGATGGCGCTGATGGTGGCAACGGGTGTGGCTCTGGTGAGGAAAGGCGCACCCGAGCTATACCTCTTTTACCTGATGCTGGTGTATGCCTCTTCGCCGGCTCTGTACGGTCAGTACTGTGCCATTCCGATGGTGGCCGCCGCCGCGTTCTACCCGGCTTGGGAGAGTTGGGCGTTCATTGCCGCGGGGACGTTGGCTAACCTCGCAAACAAAAACAATATCGGCCTTTTCTTCTTCCAGGCAGTTTTTCCCGCAGAGATCGTGATCCGAGGGCGTCCGTACCACCATCTTTCGGATTTGTTCCAAAACTCCGCCTTTATGTTCTTCCTGGTAGCAAGTCAGTTTTGCGCCGGTGCTCTGTTCTTGAAACAGTGGCGCCAGGTGAAGAAACCCACAGCGAGGAGCCCACTGCGGATTGAGATGTGGAAAGCGGCGGCTCTGATTGCAGTGGGAGGACTTCCGGCGGTTTTTGGGTTGGCCAAGTCGGCCCTGGAATACGCCGCTAAACACCGCTGAAAAACAGGCTGCCGGATCCGGATCTTCAGCGCCACGCGTGGATGTGTTCCTTCACGTAGTAGCGCGGATCGTCCGCGCGGATCTTGATTCGAAAACCCGCGGCTTGCAGCGTCTCGACGACAAAGTCGTGCGTGCGGAACTCCTCGCCCTCGCCCCGTTCAGCGCGGAAATCGTGCGCCGCGATGCAGGCATGGCGCACGCGCTGCAGCGTTTCAGGCATGCCGCGCAGGGCGAAGCGCTCCGCGCCTTCGATGTTCATCTTGAGGAAGTCGATCCGTTCGATACCGTGCCGCGCGCGGATCTCGTCGAACGGGAACGCCTCCACCTCCAGGCTCGCCGGCGTCGCCGGTCCGTCGTGGACGAAGTTCGACTCCCACACCGGTAGCGTCTCAACGCGCAGCCGGCCGCGCCGCTCCATGGCCGCGCAATGGAGCAGACGCACGTTCGCGAGGCCGTTCTTCCAGCAGAAGCGCTCGAGCAGCCGGAAGCTGCCGGGATGCGCCTCCAGCGCCCAGACCGTGCCTTGCGGCCTAACCGCCTCGGAGAACGCGAAGACGTCCTCGCCACGCCCGGCGCCGACATCGACGATCACGTCGCCCGGCCGCGGCTGGTAGACGTGGAACCAGTAGTCGGCCGCGTCGCGGCGGAACTTGGCCGCGCGCTCCGGCCACTTCGCCCAGCAGCCCTCCGCATAGGTGAACGCGGGCCCGTCGGGGAACCACAGCGGCCCCGCCCGGTGCATCCACAGTCCGTCTTCGTAAACGATTTCGAGGTCTGCCCCCGCTGCCCCGCGCAGTAGCCGCGTCGCCTCGGCCGCCAGCTCGGCCTGCGCGCCGGCCGCCTCCAGCTCCGCGGCGCGCGTTTCAGCAATCCACATGCTGGCTGAAAAAGTGGTCGATCGAGGCGCGCATCTGCGCCGAGACGCTTTGTGGCAGCGACTTCATCTCTTCCGGCGAGAGCGGCCGGAAGCTCTTGGCCACGGCGATGTTCGCCTTGAG
>JBEKHU010000741.1:0-2811 GCA_050012115.1 Bryobacteraceae bacterium
AACGACCTGCACCAGTTGCGCCAATCTGAATCACGCTGTTTTCACGCAGCAGATCACACTCGGAAATTCGGCGCTGCATGCCAGCAACTTCGGCACGGTGTCGGCGACCAGCATGGCTTCGGACGGGAGCGGCAATGTGAAAAGCCCAACGACTGACACCACCGTCCGGGCCGACGCCATTCTTAACATTTTGCCCATGGTCGATGGTCAGATTGCATTCGTTTCCGAGACGTTCTACAACTCCACCGATTTGGCCATACCCGGGTACATGAGCACCTCTGGAGTGTACGCCCGGGCAATATTCTGAAGCCAGGTAGAAAGGCAGCTTAAAATCATGTTGACACGTAAATCGGAGCAGAAAAATAAAGGGGAAAAGGGGGTTGCGATCGTCCTCGCGACGATGACCATCCTCATCTTCGGAGGCATGATCGGGCTCGCCATCGACGGAGGCATCGCCTTCTTCCTCAAAGCCAGGCTGGGCCAGGCCATGGACGCCGCTTCATTGGCCGGAGCGCGCACGCTGGCCCGCAACAATTTCTGGGGCTGCACCGTCCCGACCCCGACGGTCGCCGTGTGGGAGGACACGGTCAATACGCATATCCGTTACGTCCAGGTCACGGGATCCGTCACCACGCCCCTCTACTTCATGCGCGTGCTCGGCTTCACTACCGCCAGCCTTTCGTCCACCGCCACGGCGCAACGCCGCGACGTGAACGTCATGTTCGTCCTGGACCGCTCCGGTTCGATGTCGGGCGCAATCGCCGACTTGGTCAATGATTCCAAGTGGTTTGTGAGCAATTTCGCCCTGGGCCGCGACAGAGTTGGACTGGTGACCTTCGGCGGAACCTACTACCTCATCAAGCCGACCACAGCATTCTCGGGAGTGTCCACCGCGATCTCAACGCTCACCGCGTCCAATGTCTATGGAACGACCAACCACGCGCAGCCGCTCTGGACGGCTTATAAGGCCTTGGCGGAGCTCAATGAGCCCGGTTCTTTGAATGTCATCGTCTTCTTCACCGACGGCCAGCCCAACACGATCTTCGCGGACTGGCAAGCCTACCTGAAGACCCCGACGACCTGTAACAATGGCGGAAACGGGGTGCGCGGGTACGCCCTGGTGTATTCCAACAACACCCTGGGAGGGCTGTTCGCCAACTTGACACCACTTCCCCCCTACGGGCCCTTGAACCAGCTCACCGCCGGCACCGTGGGCACGGACTACGTCTCCACCGCTTACGACAAGGGGACGACGACATATGACTCCACTTCGATGATCTCGATGTCGAAAACTACGGGGTGCACATTCCTGCCTAACAGCCCCGGGAACGTCGCAGCGAATTTTACGCAGATTCCGCCTTTCGATTATTACGGCAATGCGACGAACCCCACGGGAACCCCACCGAACGCCGGTGGTCCGCCCGCCGACTGCCCGACGTGCACGAGTCGATACCAATCGGTGACTTTGAACAATTTCACTTACCAGAATCTCCTCGCTGCGGCGTTCAACGCGGGAGACTCGGCGGCCCAGAGAATGCGCAAGGGCACGATCAACGGCATCATACCGCTGGTCGACTGCATCGCCCTTAACACCGGCTCGACGATCGACTCGGTTTACATGAACCGGCTGGCGAACACGACGAGCAGCACTGTGCCCTACGATAATACAAAGCCGACCGGCATTTATGTATATGCACAGAGCACTTCCGATCTGATGCCTGCCTTCCAGCAGATCGCGTCTCAGCTCCTGCACCTGAGCCAATAGCCGCGCGCCGCCTGGCGGGCGGGAATCCGGACCGGAGCGACAGCGCTCGAAGCTGTGCCCCGCGGCGGTCTGGTGTAGAGCGCGCCACTCGAACATATTGTCCTTGACTTGTCCTTTGTTTTCGATAGGATAGGAGGGGGGAAAACCGGCGCTATAGACCGGGGTGTCCTACCTGTTCCATCGGGGGAGGAAATCTCCTGCTTTTCGGAGGTGAGTCATGAGAGTGGTTCTCGTCACCGACCAGCCCATTCTCGGCGAAGGCATTCGAGTCGTGGTCGAACGATCGGCCAGCTTGGAGATTCAGGCGATCTGTCAGCACCCGGCTGACTTCCTCGGGCAACTCCCCCGGCTATCGGCGGAATTGGTCCTTCTGGATGTTGGTCCGGAAATCTCGTTCCAGTTTCTCGCGGATGTGCATTCGGCCGCGCCCGGATGCAGGCTGGTCCTCCTCGCACGCACGATCTCGCCGGAATTGACATTTCACGCCCAGGAACTCGGTGTCAGCGCTCTGCTGTCGACCGCTTGCACGCCGCAGTGGCTTGTGGCCTGCCTGGAGCGGGTGGCGCACGGGGAACAGTACTTTGAAAACACTCTTCCCCTGGGCTCCACGCCCGCGCGAGCGGTACGGCTCTCGCGCCGCGAAGGGCAACTGGTCTCGCTGCTGGCGCAAGGGCTCAAAAACAAAGAGATCGCCGCCTGTTTGGACATCACCGAGGGAACTGTCAAAGTTTATTTGTCGAAGCTGTTCCAGAAAGTTGGCGCAAAAGATCGTCTCGAACTGGCTTTGTTCGGTCTCAAGAATATGTTGAGCGAGGGCGATGGCCTGCTCGGCTTGTCGACGGATGGGATTGCCAACGCGCCCCCCCGCCGTTCGCCGGCCGGCCTCGGCTCCCTGGTTCTGAGGGCGCCTGCTCCAGTCCGCCGTGCAGGCTGACCAGAGGCTGCGGATTCGCTCCCATCATGTGGGCGCTCGTTGCCATCGTCGTTTGGGCGCTGTTTTTCATCGTTCTCATCTGGAGTGAAGTGGCGCGCCAGCCGGCCGCCTG
>JBEKHU010000742.1:0-4020 GCA_050012115.1 Bryobacteraceae bacterium
CGGCATCATTCACAGCGGAAATGTGTTTTCGTCGTGGTCGCGAGACGGCAAGTGGATCTACTTCGGCTCCAACCAGAGTGGAAAGGATCAGGTGTGGAAAGTTCCCACCGGCGGGGGAGAGCCGGTGCAGATCACGAAGCAAGGCGGCAGTCCCGGGGTTGAATCCCCCGACGGGAGATTCATCTACTACACGCTCGGTGGAGTGGAGGGGAGCAACACCGAACTGAGGCGAGTTCCGGTGGAGGGCGGTGAGGAGGTCCGGATCATCGAGTCGGTTTGCTCCCAGGGTTTCGACGTGGCCGAGCGCGGGATCTACTTCTTTTCCAGCTGCGAGAACCCCTCCGTCCAGCGATTCGACTTTGCCACCCGAAGGGTCGAGACCGTCGCGAAGGTTGAGGGAGGCGTGGCGTACGGCTTTTCCGTATCCCCCGACGGCCGGTGGCTGCTTTACGCGGCGTATGACAATGCGCGAGAGCAGAGCGACCTGATGATGGTGGAGAAGTTCCGCTGAGGGGCGAGGCGCGCGCGGGTTGGGCGTGGCCTTAGCCGGTGACCAGGAAGCAATTCCGATGTTCGATTGGCATGCCACCGGTGCCCGAACAGGCGCTCTTTGCAGCCGCAATCCGAGCGCGATGAGCAGCGGCAGATATGCCGAGTTTTGGCACTTTTCTGGCGTAACTTGTTGATTCTCCGTTCGAAAAGTGCCAAAATTTGGCACTTTCCCGTTTTGGAGGCAGCGCCGTCCGGCGTTGCGGATGGTAGCGGCGGCGGCGGTGCGCGGCGACAACAGAGAGGTACAACCGCTCCCTCCCGCTCGCGGCTCCGTCACGCGGTCGCGGCCCGGGAACAACACGAAGATCGCTCCCTTCCGGTCGCGGCTCGGAAACGCAGTCGCGGCGCGGTCACAACACGAAGATCGCTCCCTTCCGGTCGCGGCGCGGAAACGCGGTCGCGGCGGGCGGGTGCTTCCGGCCCGGTTTCACATCGACGATCGGGCGGGGCCGGAGGGGGACTTGAGCAAGACGGGGGAGGCGCCGACATTCACGCTGGAGGCGGCGACGGGCGTGACATTGCCGAAGATGTCGTACTGGGTAACGGAGGGCAGGGCGCCGGGGATGGCGAAGGGCACGGTCGCGGTGGGGTTCCAGACAATCAGCCCGCGACTGCCGGCGACCCGGGGCGGCCCGATCTGTCGCAGGCCGGAGACATCGATGGGAGTGGCGGTGAGCGAGGCGCCGCGCGGCCAGTTCAGCCCAAGCTGCCGCTTGCCGGAGGCATCGATAGGGGCATCGATGGAAGGGGCGGTGAGCGAGGCGCCGGGGGACCAGCTCAGCCCGATCTGCCAGGTCCCGGAAGCGTCGATGGAAGCGCTGGTGAGCGAAGCGCCCTGGAGCCAGCTCAGCAGGATGCCGAAGGCCCGGCCGGCTTCGGTCAGCACGCGCGGATCGTTCTCTTCGGTGCCCACGCAGAAAGTGGTGGCCTTACCCCAGGCGTACCAGTCGAAGCGGATGGAACCGAAGGCCAGATCGACGAGGTACTTGCGCACCAGGTAGGCGGCCGCGAGATCCTCGGGCACGGTGGTGTCACCGGAAGCGCCTTCGGTATCCCAAAGCGGAATCGCGCCGACGCCGTGCGCGGCCATCACCATGCGCACGTTGGCGTTGGCGGCGGCGGTGGCCTCCGGCGGGGTCTCGTAGAAGTGATAAGCGATGATGTCCACGTAGGACGCGATGCCGGCCTGCAGGAGTTGATCGAGGTATCCCGGCGCATAGGCAGCCGGCGAAAGGACGGTGTTGCCCGGGTCCACCGCCTTGAGGATGGTGTACGCCTCGGCGGTGAGCTGGGCCAGCTCGGCCACGGTTCCGGTGTAGTAAGTGTTATCGTTCGGCTCGTTCCAGATCTCGTAGTAGCGGATGCGCCCCTTGTAGCGCTGAGCGACGGCGGTGATGTAGTCGCGCCAGTCCTGAATGTCGGCGGGCGGAGCGGGGGCGCCGGCGCCGACGTAATTGACGATGTCGGGATTACTGGAGGCCCAGGCGGGCGTCTGGCCGAGCGTGAGCAGAATGTCCGGCACGCGGTGCTGTTCGGCGGCGGCCACCCAGATGTCGAGGGGCTGCCAGTTCCACACGCCCTTGAGCGGCTCGAGCGAAGTCCAGGAGGTGCCGGAGTCCCACAGCCGCAGGGTGCCGAACCGGGTCGCGGGCCAGGGCACGTCCACCCAAAAGGTGCCCGGCTGCGAGGCCTGGAACAGGAGCACGATACTGCCCGTGTCGTTCACCTGGCCCTGGGCGGTGAACTGCTGCCAGACGCCGCTGAGCGTGGCTTGCGTATAGGCGTAGTAGGTGTAAGGCGTGTTGGCGTTCTGCAGGATCAGGTTGACCTTCATTCCCGCGTCACCGCGCAACCAGGCGCTGAAGGTGTAGACCTGGCCTGGAATCAAGGTGAGCGATTGGGCCAATTGCACGGCGGTGCCGGTGGGCACGGTCTGCACATCCACCTTCTGGGAAGACGTGCCGCCGTGCGGGTTGGAGGTGTCCTGGGAATAGGTCACGGTGGGATTGGGAACGCCCCACGAGGAGTTGTCATACCAGTTCACCGCGACGTTGCCCGAAATCGGGTTGTTCACGCCAATCGAAGGGTATGGCGGCTCGAAGCCGCTGTTGAGGAGCTGGCTGGAGAGGAAGTTCTCCACGTGCATGCCGAAGAACGACAGGGGAATCGGGCCGAGCCGGGGCGTGGGTGAGATGGAATAGGGCGCAAAAGACAGCGCAAAGTCATCCGCCCACAGCGTGCCCGGAGCGCTGATGGAGATCATCAGATACGCGGCTTCGGTCGTGCCGACGTAGCCGCTGGCGGTCACCTGCTGCCAATCCGCGGTCAGAGCGATCGAGTTCTGGACATACGTGGCATAGGGGGACGCGGCCTGCTGAATCACCAGGGAGGCCTGAAGACCGGGCGTTCCGCGCAGCCAGGCCGAAGCGGTGTAGAGGTTGCCGGCCTGCAACTGAAAACCCTGAATGAACTGCACCCGGCCGCTGCCGACGCTGGTGACGACGACCTTCTGGCAGGCCAATCCGCCATGCGGGTTGCTGGTCTCTTCGGAGTATTGGACGGTTGGGTTGGCCCAGGCCGAGTTATCGGTCCATCCGTTGGCGATGAGGCCGGAGATGGCGCCGCCGTTCAGATTCACAGGGTTGTAGGGCGCTTCCATGCCGGGATTCACCAACGCGACCGGCGTGTCCGCGAATGCCACTCCGGCAGCGCACACGGCCGCGAACAGGAGCGCGAAGCAGTGCTTGATCGGCGGACGAGGGCGTGCGCCGCGGTCCGGGGATGCAGCATCGCCACGCCGCTGCCAGCGATTAGCCAGAATCAGGCAGATACCCACCGCGGCACCTGTTGCCATTATGCCGGGTTGCGCCGCGCGCGGCTTCGAGGGCCGCGTTGGCCATCCGTCGCCCAGCCAAGGAGCTGGATGATGGAAGGAGCGCCCGCGGAGACGCGGCTTGGGCGCTTCTTTTTCAGCCGCGCTTCCTGACGGCGCTGATGGCCTTCAGGTAGACGGCGTTGGAAGGGATGACGGGGCCGAGTCCGTTGATGAAGTCGGAATCGCCGCCGCGAAAACCGGCGGTGCCCTTGAGGCGGACGCGGGCGATGGTCTGGCCGAGGCGCGGATTGTTCCACTCGTACGCGAAGAAGGTGATGGCCTTGTCGCCGGAGCCGCCGAGAGCGACGGGATCGGCGCCGTAGCAATAGTCTTTGGCCGAGGTGCGCGCGGCCCAATTCCACTCCTGAATGTTCACGCCGTAGCGGATGGGGATTGTGATGACGAAGCCATCGGCGTAGACGACCTCATACCAGCCGATCAGATCGGCGGTGTCCTCCTGATCGTAGATGAGGCGGAAGGACTCCTTGTTGGTCGCCGGGCGCGCGGCGGCGTGGAGGAAGATCAGGCTGGTTGCGTCGAGTCCGATCGGGATGTCGCCGGACTCTCTCGGCAGCCCGGTTTTGCTTGTGCCA
>JBEKHU010000743.1:0-2198 GCA_050012115.1 Bryobacteraceae bacterium
GGCGTCCGGGTCGATCAGCGTCCCGGCGAGCGGCTGCTTGGTCTTCATCTGCGCCAGGATCTGCTCGTCACTCTGCGCGCGCAGGCTCATCGGCGTGCGCGTCAGTCCCGGCGCGATGCCATTGACCCGGATGCCATGCGGCGCGTAGTAGGCGGCCATGGTTTTGGTCAGCGAAATGAGCGCGCCCTTCGCGGCCGCGTAGGCGTGCGTCGCAAAGTGCTTCGGCTCCGGCGAATAGGCGGTGACCGAGGTGAGGTTCACCACCGAGCCCTGCCCGCGCGGGATCATTCTTCGCAACACGGCTCGCGTGACGTAGAACATCGGCAGCAGGTTCATGTTCAGCGTCTCGGCCCATCCCTCGTCGGTGATCAGGTGCAGCGCCCCATCGCCTAGCGCCCGCCCGCTTCCTCCCGCCACGTTGAACAATCCATCGGGCGGGCCGAATTCCGAGATGCACTGGGCCACCGCGCGCTCGGCATGGCGCACGTCGCTCAGGTCGCCGGCGTAGGCGCTTCCGCCGGTCTCCTCCGCCAGGCTCGCGCACTGCGTATGGTCGAGACCGCAGATGAACACCCGCCCGCCGTACACCGCGGCCATGCGCGCCGTCGCGGCGCCGATGCCGGACGACCCCGTGATCATAACTACCTTGCCGTCGAGTTCCATCTCAGTACTTCACCCTGACCCAGCGCTTCGCCTTCATCGAGCGGTAGCCCGCATCCAGGATGCAGTTGACCGCATACCCGTCTTCGTACGTCTCGCGCGGCGTCGCACCGTTGCGCACGCACTCGACGAAGTGCCGCATCTCCGCCTGGTAGCCGTAGGCGAAGGCCTCCTCCGGCAGCGGACGCGTCCACCCGAAATCGATGTCCGCCTTCTCGACGATGTAACCGGCGCCCTTGGTGACGAACGCCGCCAGCGGCGTACCGCGCGTGACGTCGGTGAACAGCGAGCCCTCCGAACCATGGATCTCGTTGCGCAGGTCCAGGCCGCCTTTCGTCGTCCAGCTCAGCTCACAATGCGCTATGCCGCCCGACGCGAACCGCAGCACCAGCAGCGCGTTGTCCTCGCCTTTCGTCCTGCCGCCGTGCACCAGTTGGTCGCCCCAGGCCATGACTTCGACGATCCGGTCCTGCTTGCCGTAGAAATATCGCGCCGCCTCGATGCAGTGGCAGCCGAGATCGTTCATCGCCCCGCCGCCGGTCTTCTCGACGTCCCAGAAATGCGGGCTGTGCGGTCCCGAATGCGACTCGCGCGAGCGCACCCACAGCACCCGCCCGATGCCGCCACTCTCAATCATCTCGCGTGCCTTGACGACGCACGGCGCGAAAACCTCGGTCTCGGCGTACCCGTGCATCCGCCCGCTCTTGCGCGCGGCCTCGTACATCGCCTTGGCCTCAGGCTGCGTCCGCCCGAGCGGCTTCGTGCACACCTGGCGCCGCTTCGCCCTCGACAGCAGCAGCGAAACTTCCAGGTGCATCTCGTTCGGCAGCGCGATGACGAACAGATCGATGTCGTCGCGTGCGATCGCCTTTTTCAGATTCGACGTGTGCTCCGGAATGCCCCACTGCGCCGCAAAGGCCCGGGCGCGTTTCGGCGAACGCGAGTAGTTGACCGCGACTTCCTGGTGATTGACGTTCGCCAGCCCCTGCAGATAGAAGCCGGCGACGAAACCGGAGCTGAGCATCGCGATGCGCACGGGTGCTGCCACGGCTAGCCTTCCTCGGATTCCATCCTCTGGACTGCGCGCGATGCCCTATTCATACAGGTGCCGCAGGCTCTTTCGGTAGGCCTCGTAAAACTCCTCCAGCCCCGCCGCCGCGTTCGCGTTGCCGACGAACTGATGGCTCGGCAGCATCACCGGCTGGGCGCCGCCCGCCGCCAGGCGCTCGGCCACCTCGCAGCGCAGCATGTTGATGATCATCGCCCCGGTCACCGTCGACGCCGGACCGGTCTTCCACGCCAACCCTTCCACCCCGTGCACGCAATCCCCCGGCGGACACTGGTTGTCGATCACCACGTCGCACACGTCGATCAGCTTTTTGCCCGACGAATGCGCCGCGACGCTCTGCTCGCAATGCGCCCGCGAGCAAATGCCGATGACGGGCAACCCGCGCTCCCGCGCGCCCTGCGCCATTTCCACGACAGCCGGCCGGATTCCGCTGGTCGAGATGACGATCATCGCGTCATGCGGGCCGAAA
>JBEKHU010000743.1:2205-3678 GCA_050012115.1 Bryobacteraceae bacterium
GAAATGAAATCCCTTGAGAATCTCCTCCGCGTAGCCCTCGCACTTTTCGAGAAACAGTGGCGCGCGCAGACCATTCGTGCCAACGATGTTCGCGTGGTTGGAAAGCGCCAGCTCCACCAGCGCGACCCAGCCGACAAAACAGCCCTGGCGCGGCATCATCTCCTCGCACATCATTCGCGAGTGGCCGGCGCCGAACAGAAACACGAGTCCCTGGTTCGAAATCGCGCGCGTGCAGATCTCCGCGGCGCGGTCGAGCGCCTCCATCTGCGTCTCGCGCAACTGCTTCAGCAGCGCGACCGTTTTTTCGTAATAATCAATCGCTCCCAGCAATCTCCGTACCCCGGATCGAAACGCACTGCGCCTGCCTGGCCTGGCTGTCGCCGCCGGACGCGCACCGCGCCTTCGGATAGTAAAGCACATGCTGCAGGGTGCGTTGGGGGCAGCGACGCAGCCTGACGCGCCATGGCCTCACATCCGTCCCCGGCACACGTGCATTGCGGCGCCGCATTGTCGATAATCCGAGCATGCGCCCGCGCCTGCTGTGTTGTGTTGTCATACTCGTCTTGTCCGTGTCTTCGCTGTTCGCGCAGGCCAGGCCTGCCACAACCCGGACCACGATCTCGCTCGATGGATCCTGGGACGTGGCCGAAAGCGTTACCCCCGCGCCGCTCCCCGCCCAGTTCCCCCACACGGCGCCAGTGCCGGGCCTGGCCAACCTCGCCACGCCGCCCTTCGCCGACGTCGATAAGTTCGACAGCCGTGAGTTGATCGATGTTGAGATCCGCGACAAAATGCGGACCGAGTCCCAGCGCGCCACCGCCGTCGGCATCCCCCATCAGGCGCGCAATTACTTCTGGTACCGCCGCACTTTCCAAGTGAAGCCCGAGCTTGCCGCGCGGCCCCGCACCGCCATCCTGCGCATCAACAAGGCTCAGTTCGGCGCCGCTCTCTGGCTCAACGGCGCGAGCATAGGCGAGCACCTGGGCTGCTTCACAGCGGCCGTCTTTGACGTGACCAAGCAACTGAAGTGGAAGGGCGACAATGAGCTGGTAGTGCGCATCGGCGCGCACCCCGCCGTGCTGCCGGCCTGGGCGCCCGCCGGCACCGACAAAGAAAAACTCAAGTGGACGCCGGGCATCTACGACAACGTCTCGCTGGAGCTGAGCGATGACCCGGTGATCGAAACCGTCCAGGTCGCCCCGCATCTGGCGGCCTCGGAGATCCTGGTCCAAACGATCGTGCGCAACGCCAGCGCCAAAGAGGTTTCGCTGGAATTCAAGCAGTCGGTCCATGCCTGGAAGGAGACCGCCGCCCTCGCCACCTTCGAGCAGCCCGCCGCGCGCCTCGCCCCCGGCGAGCGCCGCACCATCACGAGCACCCTCAAGATCCCGCACGCGCAACTGTGGACGCCTGAAACGCCCAACCTCTACGTGCTCGAGACCGCCACCGGCGGCGACAATACCTCCACCCGCT
>JBEKHU010000744.1:0-3323 GCA_050012115.1 Bryobacteraceae bacterium
GATCATCCTCAAGGAGAGTCACCGAGTGCCGCGCCGCGTTCACGCGCGGGCGAATCGGCTGATCCATCAAGTCACCCGCAGGCAAGAGAAAGTCTACGATCCTCGGCCCGAAGACGGGATGTGCGTGGACATCTCGCGAGGCGGGTACAAATCGCCCGAGTACTGGATTCTCAAGACGATCATGCAGCACCTTGAGAACGGGCAGAAAGTGATGCTGCTGGCGTCGTGCTCCTACATGTTGCATCCGGTAATAGCCGTGCTGCGGCAATGGGGCATCCCTTTTCACAACCCGTACAGGAAATCCGCCGGCTTCTGGAATCCACTGCGACGAGGACGCAAAGGGTCCTCGACGAACCGGATTCTGTCCCTGCTTGGCGATCACCCGTGGACGCACGCCGACCTCAAGCTGTGGGCCGAGTGGCTCAACGCAAAGGGCAATCTGCGGTTGGGAGCCAGAGAGCTAATCGAGGCATCCGACGATTCCCTCCCGGTAACCAGAGAGCGGCTCAACGAACTGTTTGAGGCCGCCGCGCTCGAGTCTCTTCTGGCGGCGTCCGGCGACCCCAAGCAATTGCTCAAGTGGTGGGTCCGGCGCGTCGCACCGGCCTTCAATTCGCGTGTGCAGTTTCCGGTCGCCGCAGCGCTGGCCGGCGGACCAGCCGCGCTGGAGGAATCGCCTCGCGTAATCGTCGGGACCATCCACTCGGTAAAGGGCGGCGAGGCCGATGTCGTCTTTCTTTTTCCGGATGTTAGCCCAGCCGGTGACGCCTCTTATCAAAAGCACGGACCGCAAAGAGACTCGGTGATCCGGCTTTTCTACGTCGGCATGACGCGCGCCCGGCATACGCTGTACATCTGCCAGAGGGAATCTCCGCTGGCGGTCACGATTTGACCGTAAGTACTTGACACGATGAGACTTGCTTGATGCTTCGAGACGACGGTAACCTTCAGGCGCTAACTGGAGGTTTGAAGTTGAGAATACGGATTCAGCATCCCGGAGTTCACGAGCGAACGGATCGCGGAGGTTCGTACTGGTATTTCCGCTACTGGGAAGACGTTCTGCAGGCGGATGGCACGACGAAGGCCATCCGGAAATTCCACACGGTCGGCCCGAGCAAGGGCGACACCAAGCTCTCGAAGAAGCAGGCGGAAGTTGCGCGCGACAAATTCGTGGCGACGATCAACAGGCCCACCATTCAGGAGAAGGTCGTTGACGGATTGGCTTTGTTCAGCAAGATGGTCGAAAAATATCAGCAAGATGGTCGAAAAATACAGGGCCGCGCACGTTGAAGCGGAAGCCGCCGGGCGATTCCTGCTGGCGAAGCCGACGCGCGACAAGTACATCATCCACCTCGAGCAGCGCATCGTCCCACAGTGGGGAGACCGGCGGCTGTGCGAGATCCGTCCCGATGAGGTCCAGGAGTGGCTGTTCAAGACCTGCGACTCCTGGCACATGATGAACGACCTGCGCGGCATCATGTCCGGCATTTACACCAAAGCCGAGGAATGGGGCTACTGGCCCGAGGGACGGCGCAACCCGTTGTCCCGCGTGAAGATTGGGGAGAAGTGGAACGTGCGGCCCGAACGGATTCTGACGGAAAAGGAGACTGTCAGGGTGCTGGCGCGGCTGAGCGATCCCAACCTGCTCGTGCTGGAAACCGCGATTGCCACGGGTGGCCGGATCAGCGAAATCCTGGGGCTGAAGTGGCGGCACGTCGATCTTCAGGGCGGCGTCGTGCACATTGTGCAGCGCAATTGGCGCGGAGACATCGACGATCCGAAGTCGAAGACCAGCAAGCGCCCGCTCACGCTGGGATACCTGCTTGATCGTTACCGCGCGAAGGCCGCGGCGGAAAAGGCGCAGCCGGAGAGCTGGGTTTTCGTCCGGACGGACGGCAGCGGCCTACCGCTGTGGGATTCCGGCGTGCGGCAAGCCCTGAAGCGGGCGGCGACCCTCGAGGGCTGCGATTTCGCTGGCCTCGGTCCGCACTCTTTCCGACGCGCCAACATCACGTGGCGGCAGGAGGTCGGTGGGTCGAGCATCGAGGCGTCAAAAATAGCCGGTCACAGCACGGTCCGGGTGACCGAGGAGTATACGAAGATCCAGCTCACCCGCCAGGAAGAACTCACCCGCCTGATTCAGGAACGCTTGGCCAGCGTGGGTGAGACGCGACCATCGACGGTACAGTAGCCGACTACACGGCCAGATGGAACGACATCCAGGGCTTCAAGCACGTTTGCGCGACCTAGTCTTTCCCCCTCGCTCTGAAAAGGGCCTCATGGGACTACACGGGTCGGAAGGAGGCGGCATGAATCGAGCGCTGCCGCCAAGAGATCGCGGCCATCGAAGCTCCGATCCGAGCCGGTTGGCCGTGGCCACCTCAGAACTCGAGTCGCGCCTGAAACGCGATCATGCGCGGCGAGCTGTCGCCGCCGAGCCCCACGCCCAATAGGCCGGTGGGTGGAGAAGTCGGGTAGCTGAGTGCTCCGAATCCGGTCTGGGTGGAAGGCTTTCCTGGAATCCCTGCGTACTCCAGCACTGGAAGCCCGAAATTCGGATGATTGAACACGTTGAAGAACTGACCGTCGATGCGCAACTTTACGTGTTCCGTCAACTGAAACCACTTCGTAAGATAGAGGTCGCTCCAGAAGAAATCAGAGCCGCGTAGCGCGTTCCGGCCAAGATTGCCGAACTGGCAGTTCTTCGGGTTGTCACCGCCGGCGCAAGCACCGGTGCTGGGATCGACGGTCGACAAGAAAGCATCCGGATTGAGCCATTGGATGGTACCCGGTTGAGTCACACCAGGGATCGGATTGTGGTCGTAGAGCGGCACCCCAGGGACCACACTGGCGTACTGCGGGCCGGCGCCCTGCACGATGCCGTTTCCGTTGGCGGAATAGGGCGAACTCAACACGGAGAACGGCAAGCCGCTATGCCAAAACGCGGTACCCGAGACCTGCCACCCGTTCAGTACTCGGGCCAACATGCGGTTGCGGAGATGGATCGGCAATTGATACACGTACTGGGCTGTGAGATTGTGGCGCACGTCGTAGTCGCAGGGGCCGTATTGGCGACCCAGCTCACCCGGCAGCGGGGAGAGAATCGCTCCGGCGGCGAAGGGCAGAAATCCGCCGTTCGAGACCGTGTCCATACAATGGCTCCAGGTGTAGTTGGCCTGAAGCTGGAAGCCGTGGCCGAGGCGCTTGTCAGCGGTTAGCTGGAGACCGTTGTAGTGGCTGTTGGCACCGGTATTCAACTGTGTGACCGGCCCGAAGCGGGGATCGATGGGCCGGCCGTAAGGGAATGGCGCGAAGCAACCCTG
>JBEKHU010000745.1:0-2673 GCA_050012115.1 Bryobacteraceae bacterium
CGCGCCCCGGAACGGGCGACCACGTGCCCTACCGTTACTTCAACGGCAAGGGTGCGCCGGCGCTGTACCTGGATCCCAACGGCATGGACAGCGCCCTGAAATCCGAGAAGGTCCAAGGCTGGCTGAAGGCCAAGCGGCCGGTGCTGCTGATCGACGCCTTCCAGACCGGCTCGGCGCACGAGCCGCGCGACCGCACGGACGGCCTATTTCTGGGTTACAACGTGAGCGACGACGCGGCGCGCGTGCAGGACGTACTCACCGCGCTGCGCTGGCTCTCCCTCCCCAAGCGCGGCCCGGTGGAACTCGAAGCGGCCGGCGCGGCGCGCTGGTGGGCGCTGTTCGCGGCCGCTCTGAGCCGCGCCCCGGTGCGCTACACCGCCCGTTCCGATGAATTCAAGCTCTCCGACGAAGCGCTGGTGCAGGAGTTCTACGTGCCGCACATCCAATTGGTCGGCGGCGCGGAGGCGGCGCTGCGGTTATTGAACCGCCGCTGAATCAGGGCCGGCCATCGGGCGGGGTCGAATCAGCGGAAGTAGCGCCGGTGCTCGATCAGCAGGCAGCGGTCTTGCACCGCCAGCAAGCCCGCCGCACGGGCGTGCGCAATCGAAGCGTCATCGACGGCAGCCACAGCGCCCTGGCGCCAATGGCGATGGCCGAATCCGTGATGGCGGGGACAAACTCGGGCCTGCGGAACAGATCCACGCAGTCGATTTTCTCCGGAACGTCTTCCAGGCGCGCGTAGCATTTCTCGCCCAGCACCTCCGCCTCCCGCGGATTGACGGGGATGATGCGGTAGCCATGCCGCTGCATGTACTCCGCCACCCGATAACTGGGCCGCCTCGGATTCGACGAAAGGCCGACCACGGCGATCGTGCGGCAGGTCTCGAGGATCTGCTGCTCGGGTGTCATCGTTTGTTTTTGTCCGACGCGGGTCCACGCGACGGAGGCCGCCTCGCGGGCTGCTGCGCGCGAAGCAAATGCTCGCCCGATGCCGGCCGATGCGGCCTGTTTTTTTGATACGTGAAGCCGCGTGAGGCGGATCCCGCGGGGGCAGGCCGCCGGGTCGGAGCCTCTCGCGAGGCCCGCCCCTCCGGTTCCGGCGCGTGCGGCGCATGCTCGCGCGGGACCGGCTGGCCGCGCCCGGCCGCGTGCGCGCCGGGGCGCCCGGCAGGCGGTTCGAGATGGACCATCCGCAGCAGCCGGGCAGTCTCAGCGGTCTCCAGATAACGCCACATTCCCGGTTCGAGACCGCTCAACGTGAGGAAACCGATTCTCACGCGGCGCAGCTTCTCCACCAGCCGGTGAAAATGCTTGAACATGATCCGAATCTGGTTCTGCCGTCCCTCGGTCAGCCGCACCTCGTACCACGGGTTGTCGCCCTGGCGGATTAGCTTGATGCGCGCCGGCGCGGTCCGGCGGCCGTGCAGCGGGATACCCTGGTGGAAGTCCTCCAACTGTTGCTCGCTGAGGTGGCCGTTGGCCTTCACCACGTAGACCTTTTCGACGTGGCCCGCTGGGGACGTGATGCGGTTGGCGAACTCGCCGTCCGTGGTCAGCAGCAGCAGGCCTTCGGAGTGGTAGTCCAGCCGCCCGACCGGGAAAACGCGCTCGCGCACGCCCTTCAGCAGGTGCATCACCGTCGTTCGCCCCTGCGGATCGCTGACCGTCGTGACCACCTCGCGAGGCTTGTTCAACACGATGTAGGCGTGGCGCGTCGGAATGCGGATCGGCGCGCCGTCCACTTTGATGTGGTCGCGTTCCACGTCGGCCTTGGCGCCCATCTCGGTGACGATATCGCCGTTCACGACGACCCGGCCTTCGAGCATCAACTGCTCGGCCTTGCGCCGGCTGGCGATGCCGGCCTGCGCGAGGATCTTCTGCAAACGCTGTTCAGCCATCGTTCTCCCCGGCGCTTTCCTCTGCGGCGGGCGCGGCCCCCGGTTCGGGAGAGGTCTCGGGCGCCGCCTCCGCGGCAGCCTCGGGCGTGGCGGCCTTCTCCGGTTGCGATGCGTCCGGCTCCGTCTCATCCTCCGGAGCGGGAACATCCGCCTGCGGCCCGGCGGACGGCGCCGCCTGCGGCGGCACGTCGTCGTCTTCGGCGAAGGACTGGCGGCGGATCTCCTCGAACTCCTTCAACGTCGGCAACTCGGTCAACCCCATCAGGCCGAATTGCGTCAGGAATTCCTTCGTCGTCTTGTAGAGGATCGGTTTGCCAATGACGTTCTTCCGCCCTGCTGTCGTGATCAGCTTGCGCTCCAGCAGCGTCTTCAACACGCCCACGCCCTGCACGCCGCGGATCTCGAGAATCTCGGGCGCGGTGACCGGCTGCTTGTAGGCGATCACGGCCAGCGTCTCCAGCGCGGCCGTGGAGAGCTTCAGCGGTTGCTTGAGGTTCTTGACGAAGTTCCGGATCGCCTCGTGGTGCTCGGGCTTGGTGGCGGCTTGGTAGCCGCCGGCGACCTCGCGCACAAAGACCCCGCGGTCGGGCCGCGCCGTGTCCTCCATCAGCCGCTCGAGCGCCTCCTGGACGCTCGCCAGCGGCTGATTCAAGGCCGCGGCAATCTGCGCAGCCGGCAGCGGCTCGGGCAGCACATAGACAACCGCCTCGACCAGCGCCTTCAACGTGGCCGCGTCCGCCTGGGCCTCGGTCGCTGGTTGCTCGGCGGCGAGCAG
>JBEKHU010000746.1:0-2040 GCA_050012115.1 Bryobacteraceae bacterium
TTCGCGTTGGGCCGCATGGTGGAGGCGCTTTCAAAGAGTAGCTTTTGGGCGCAGACGCTGGTGCTCGTCACCGAGGATGACGCTCAGGACGGGGTCGATCACGTCGACGGCCACCGCACCGTGTGTTTCGCGATCGGGCCGCACGTACGCCGCGGCGCCCTGGACTCCACGCACTATGCTCACGCCAGCCTCGTGCGCACGATCCAGGAGATCTTCCGAATTCCACCGCGCACGCGTTTTCTCGCCGCCGCCCGGCCGATGACGAGCATCTTCCAGCCCCAGGCGGAATTGACGCCATACACTGTGCTGCAACCGCGCATCTCGCTGACTGAGATGAACCGGCCCGTGAGTTCGCTCAGCGGCCGCGAACGCGAAGCGGCGCTGGCGTCCTTGCGCTTCAATCCCCACCATGTGGACGACATCCCCACTGCGACGATGAATCGCATTCTGTGGTGGGACGCGAAGGGTTATTCGGTCCCATATCCGGTTAGGCTGGCGTCTACAGTACCTCGACGATCAGGCACTTCAGGTAAAGCGTCTCCGGCACCGTGAGCAGGACCGGGTGATCCTGCGCCTGCGAGCGGCGCTCCAACATTCGCAACGTCTTGCCCGCCTCCAGAGCCGCTTGCGCGAGCGTTTCGAGCAGCGCGGCTTCGCTGATGTGATAGCTGCAGGAGCAGGTGACCAGCACGCCTCCGCTTTCGAGTAGCTTCAAGGCCTTTAGGTTGATCTCGCGGTAGGCTCTCAACGCGCCCTCGACGGCCGGCTTCGACTTGGCGAATGCGGGCGGGTCGAGCACGATGGTCTGAAACTTGCGCCGTGCCTGGACGCAGCCAGAGAGGTATTCAAAGACGTCGGCTTCCCGGAAGCTGACGTTCGCGATGTTGTTCTCTGCGGCATTGGCCCGCGCCGCTTCGAGCGCCACCGGGGACGATTCCACGGCTTCGACCGAATCGCATTTCGCGGCGACCTGCAGCGCGAAACCGCCGGTCGAGCTGAAACAATCGAGCGCGCGCCCATGCGCCCAGCGCGCTGCCGCGACGTAATTCTCCCGCTGGTCCAGGTACACGCCCGTCTTCTGTCCGTGCACGACGTCGGCCAGCAGCGTCAGCCCGTTCATGCGCACTCTCACGCGCTCCAGCGCATCGCCGAGCAGCGTCTCCGTCGTCTCCGGCAGCTTCTCGTGTTTGCGCGACGGCACATCGTTCCGCGCGACGATGCAGACCGGCCGCAGAAGCTCCTCGAGGCACGCGACGATCTCGCCGCGCACGCGCTCCATGCCTTGCGTCAGGAATTGCGCGACCACGCAGTTGGCGTAGACGTCGACGATCAGGCCCGGCAGCAGGTCGCCTTCGGCATGCACTAGGCGGTAGGCATCCGAATTCTCCACCACGCGAGCGCGATGCGCCGCGGCGGCCTGCAGGCGCCGCAGATAGAAGGCCCGATCGGCGGCCTCGGTGTGCCGCGAGAGCAGCCGCAAGGTGATCTTCGATGAATCGCTGTAATGCGCGGTGCCCACCGGCCGGCCGCGTTGCGTGACGACGAGCACCGTGTCGCCGCCTTTGGCGCCGCCTCGTCCGGCGACGTCGGCCTCGTAGATCCACAGGTGGCCGGACTCGATACGCTCCTCGCCGCGCCGGCTGATCTGGACGGCTGGCAGACTCAGTTTGTCGTTCACGTGTTAACTCCGGCGCAGGCTCAGCAGCCGCGCGATGCGTTCCTCGGTCGGCGGGTGCGTCGAAAAGAGGCGCGCCAGAGATTCGCCGCTGAAGGGCTTGATGATATACATGTGCGACATGGACGGAGAAACGGCCATCGGGATCCGCTTCGAATAGCTTTCCAGCTTGCGCAAGGCCGACACGAGTTCATCGGGATTGCCGGTGTGCTCTGCGGAGGCCGCATCCGCGCTGAACTCGCGCGTGCGCGAGATGGCCATCTGGATGAGGCCTGCCGCAATCGGCGCCAGCAGCATCATCAGGAGGGCCGCGATCGGACTGCCGCCGTCGTCGTCATCGTCGCGCCGTCCTCCGAAAAAGAAGG
>JBEKHU010000746.1:2056-3265 GCA_050012115.1 Bryobacteraceae bacterium
GCGCGGCCCAGGTGATGGCCGAGGCGATGGTCGCTGCGATGGAGCTGGTGAGGATGTCGCGGTTCTTGACGTGCCCGAGTTCGTGCGCGATCACACCCTCGATCTCGCGGTCTTCCATCAAATCGAGCAAGCCCGCTGTCACGGCGACGGACGAGTGGGCGGGGTTCCGCCCCGTGGCGAAGGCGTTTGGCGCCTGCTCCGGAATCACCCACAGCTTCGGCATCGGCAGGCCCATGCGGTCGCACAGCGGCTTCACGATCCTTGCCAGCCGCCAGAAGACCTCCGGGTTCTGCGTCTCATTCACGCGCACCGCGCCGCTGGATGCCAGGGCGATCTTCTCTGAGAAGAAATAGCTGAAGAAGTTCATGCCGATCGCGATGAACAGCGCAATCGTCATCCCGCTCGGGCCCGCCACCAGTCGGCCGCCGAGAATCAGCAGACCGCTCAGCAGACCCAGCAGCAGTGCGGTCTTCAGCCCGTTCATGGTGCCTTGTGACTCCTTTTCTCCATTGTCTCCGATGCGCCCGGTGAGAGGCCCGCCGCCGGCGAATGGGCTAACGGCCTTGGGGAATCTTGCGGCGCCCCCGCCCGCTCTACTTCTTCGCCGTCCACTGTGTGATCCAATCGATGAAACTCCTGTACCACAGCAGGCTATTCTGCGGCTTTAGTACCCAGTGGCCCTCGTCGGGATAGACGATCAATTTTGAGGGCACCTTCTGCGCCTGCAGCGCTGTGAAGAGCTGCAGCCCCTGCGTGTAGGGCACGCGGAAGTCGAGCTCCCCGTGAATCACGAGCGTAGGCGTCTTGAAATCCTTCGCATACGACGACGGCGACCATTTCTCGTAAAGCTCCGGCTGCTGCCAGGGCATGCCCTTGAATTCCCATGCTGGGAACCAGAGTTCTTCGGTTGCCCCGCTTTCACTTCGCAGATCGTACACGCCCGCGTGGGAAATCAGCGCCTTGAAGCGGTTCGTGTGGCCCAGAATCCAGTCCACCATGTACCCGCCGTAACTCCCGCCGGCGGCCGCCATCCGGTCGCCGTCTACATACGGCAAGCTCGCGACGTAGTCCGTCACCGCCATGACGTCGTCGTATGCGCGTCCACCCCAATCGCCGTTGATTTCGTCGGTGAACTTCGTGCCGAAGCCCTCCGACCCCCGCGGATTCGGCATCGCCACCACAAAGCCCGCCGCGGCGAACACCTGCGCG
>JBEKHU010000747.1:0-3526 GCA_050012115.1 Bryobacteraceae bacterium
CCATCGCGCAGCGGAGAACACATCTCGTAGACCACGTTACCGCGGAACCCGCCCTCGTAAAGCGCTCCCAGGAACGCCGCATAGTCGATGAAACCCTCGTCCACGGGCACTGCGCTCAGCGCCGGCTTTTGCTCGACGTAATTGACGATGGCCGGATCGTAGCGGAAGCGCGGACGCTTTTGGTAATTCGCCACGATCGTCTGCACCGTCAGCGGCGCCATGCGAAGGGCGGCCTCGCGCAGATCCGCGCCGTGCAGCGCTGGCGCCCACGCGTCGAAGACCGCCTTGCAGTTCGCCTCTCCCACCTCGTTGATCAGGTCGTACTGGCTCTGCCAGGCGGTGCCCAGGTCGTGGTGGTTCTGCACTCCGATGGTCACGCCGTACTGCGCCGCGCGCCGCGCGCATTCTCTGAGCGTCTCCACCACCAGCTTCCATTGACGCCCGTACTCCGCCGCCGGGTTCTCGTAGCCCGTGAAGACGCGCACCAGATCGCCGCCCAGGTCGAGGGCGAATTCGGCCAGCGCCGTCACGTAGTGGATCTGGAACTCGCGCTGCGGAATCTCGGCGTGTTCCAGGTCCGCCGTGAAGTTGTTGTAGGCCGCGACGACGACGCGCTTGAACCCTCGCGCCTCGATCCGCTCCCGCAGCCGCGCGCGTTCGCCCGGCCCCCAGTCGAGCACCGACAGGTGCGGCCGCTTGCCCCCCAGCATCACTCCTTCGAAACCCAGCTCCGCCGCGCGATCGATGAACTGCTCCAACCCCAGCGTCTCCTGGCCCCAGGATCCGGAGTAGCTGACTGAGAACAGGACTGCGTCCAGCATGGAATCGTCCTTCCTACTTCCCCAGAAACAGCGGGCGGATGTGGCGTTCAAACAGGTTGTAAGTCACGTTCCGCGCGATCGGCTCCGCGCACATCGCCAGCAGCGCCTGGTACCGCGCGCCCATCTCGGCGGCGACCTTGTAGCCCACGTGCAGCAACTGCCGCAGGTCCGCGTTGAACTCGGGATTGGCCGGCTCGTGCCGCAGCGCGCCGGTGTATTGCGCCGCCGTCCAGGCCTGCACTTGCTCCGGCGCCGGCAGCTTCCCGGCCCGGATGCGCACCACCTCGGCATACGGCGCGCACAATTCCTCGCGGCGCGCGTAGGCGCCCGCGTAGACTTCCTTCGCCAGCTCGAGCCCCGCGCCACCCGCCTCCGCCAGGCCGATCAGCTCCTCCAGCCAGGTCGTGCCCGCGGTCTTCAGGTGCAGCCCCGCGCCGATGGCCTCCAGCACGCGCCGGATCGGCGCGTAGATCGAAAACTTGTCGCTGCCCGAATGCACGCTCAGCTTCAGCGTCGCGGGCAGATCGTAGCGCCCCACCGCGTGGCGGATCACTGCTACGTGGGCTCTGAATTCGCGCTCGAACTGCGCCACGTCGCCCTCGTAGTCGACGCCCTTGTGAAACTCGCCGCAAAAGCGCGGCGCAATGGTCTCGGCCGGAACCTTCTCGTCAGCCAGCGCGGCCAGGATCACCAGCAGCTCGTATGGCGTCTGCGGCCGGCCGGTCTCGTCCATCGAAACCTCGGTGACGAACGCTGCCCCGGACTTGCGCTCGAGGATGTGCCGGTAGATGCGGCCCGCCTCGGCACAGGCCGGCAGCAGCCGCGCGGCGATCTCCGCCAGTTGCTTCTCCGTCGTCTCGAACGCCGCGCCGATGCCGTCGATCGTCAGCTTCCCGCTCAGCTCCGGATGACGCTCGACGAAGCCTTGCGCTTCCTCCGCCCCGGCGCGCAACTGCAACGAGGCGGCCACGTCCAGCGTGTAAAAGTCGCACCACTCCAGGAACTCATCCACTGTCTGCAGGCCGATATGGTCGGCGTCCACGAAGTACGAGCGATGCCAGCCCGTCCCGGCGACGGCGGCGCGCGCCTCCTTGTTCCACACCGGCGTGATCTCGACGCCCTGTGCGGCGGCCTGCAGAAACGCATTCAACTGGGCCACACCCTGCTGTGCGAAACGGTCGCCCACGCCGAGCGAGAACCGCGCCAGTCCGCCCCGCGATCCGGCCCCCGATCCATTTGTTTCGGACACCAATCTCATGCCGGCCTCCTTGCCTTGAACTGTAGCGTATCAATGCCCGCGCGCTCGGCGGAAGCGAAAACGGTCACTGAAGGAAGAACTGCAACTCTCAGCGTCAAAGGACACAGGCTGGGTGTACACTGAGCAACATCCGGGAACCCTGAATGGGAATCCCGGCTGGGAGCAAGGTGGAGGTAGTATGAGCCAAAAGGCGTTTTCGCTGATCGCGGGTGTGTTCTTTCTGCTGATTGCCCTGGGCCATCTGTTACGGATCCTCTTTGGCGTGTCGTTCGTGGTCTACGACATTCCAATTCCGATGTGGGCGAGTGGGATCGCTGTCGTCATCGCGGGGTATCTCGCCTACCAAGGCTTTCGACTGGCGCGGAAAGCGATTCAATAAAGGGGGAAACCGGGGGCCGTCTGTCACCCGTGTTTTCGCGCCGCGCCAGCGCCCGACTAGCGCGGCGAAGGCCTGCCTGCGGCCGAGTCAGGCGCCCGCCTCAAAGGCTCCCGTTCATTGATTCGGAGCGTCGCCGGCCCCGCGCTGGCTGTCTTCTCAATCCCCGGTTTCTCAATGCTCGTCGTCTTGTCCAGCGCTCCCCTGGTTCCCAGAAAGCGCAAGGAGTTGCGATTATGTGTCATTAGAATCAATGATGTGCAGGCGACTTCCGAAGCACCCTTGCGGTCTTGGCCCCCTCTCGCCCGCTATCGGACGCCCCCGGCTGAGATCCCTCTCAAGGCGCGGTCAAGCCACGCGTGAGCACACTTGCGGAACCCGTTCGAGGCGGCCCGCCTCGCGGTGAGAACCGTGCGCTAATGTTCCAGGATCCACTGCTTCAGCCGCGCCGCCGTGTCCGTCTCGAACGGAGCGACGTCGATCGACAACGCCTGCCGCTGACCCGCCGGATAAGCCGCGGTCACGCCCGCCAGCGCCGCGCGGGCCTCCGCGCGGTCGAGCCTGCGCGTCTCCGCATTCACCGGATTCAGCAGCAGCAGCGGCCTCGGGGCGAGCGCGGCATAGACATCCTCCAGGTCGAACTCCTTGAGCACGCCCGGCAGCATCTGGCTCACCGGCAGCGCGTAGTTGTCGTTGCGCAACACCTCGGCGTAGGAGGCCGGCGCGCCTTCCGCCGCCACTCCCGTCGTCTTCCGGTCCAGCGCGCCGGCGAAGGCGGCGATCAGGGCGGCCCAGCCGCGCCCGGCCACCACCACCTGGTCCGGCGACACGTCCGGCCGCGCCCGCAGCACCTGCAGCGCCGCCAGCGCGTCCGCCACCCGCAGGCCCAGCATCGGCCGGCCCAGCAGGAACGCTGCGTATGTGAAATCGGCGTCCGTCCCGCCGCGAGAGTGGTAATACGGCAACTGCCTGTCCTGAACATTCTGGTCCGATTTCGTTTCGCCGAATCCGCGCACGTCCGCCACCGCCACCAGCCGCCCGGCCCGCGCCAGCGCTGCATACAGCGCTGGA
>JBEKHU010000748.1:0-801 GCA_050012115.1 Bryobacteraceae bacterium
GGTCTTCCCCTACACGCTGCGCGTGGTGAGCGACATCCTCGAATCCAACGGGTCGAGCTCGCAGGCCACGGTTTGCGGCGCTTCGCTGGCCCTGATGGATGCCGGCGCGCCCCTGGCGGCGCATGTCGGCGGCGTGGCCATGGGCCTGGTGATGGAGGGCGGCAAGTACGCCGTGCTGACCGATATCGCCGGCGCCGAAGACCATTACGGCGACATGGATTTCAAGGTGGCCGGCACGCGCGCGGGCATCACCGCGCTGCAGATGGATATCAAGGTCACCAACGTGACCACGGCCATTATGAAGGAAGCCCTGGAGCAGGCGCGACGCGGCCGCCTCTTCATTCTGGACAAGATGTACGAGGCCCTGCCCCAGCCCAACACCGCCATTTCGCAGTATGCGCCCCGTATTTACACTCTAAAGATCCCGACCGATAAGATCCGTGACGTCATCGGACCCGGCGGCAAGGTCATTCGGGGCATCATCGAGCAGACCGGCGTGAAGATCGACGTCGAGGACGACGGCACGGTCCATGTGGCCTCGGCCGATGAAGCCTCCGCCAAGAAAGCCCTCCAGATCATCTCCGACCTCACGGCCACGGCCGAGGTGGGTAAGACCTATCTGGGCAAGGTGGTTCGCCTGGTGGAGTTCGGCGCGTTCGTCGAGATCTTCCCCGGCACCGACGGTCTGCTGCACATCAGCGAGATCTCGGAGAACCGCGTGAAGAGCGTGCGCGACGAGTTGAACGAAGGCGACCAGATCCTGGTGAAGGTGCTGGCGCTCGAAGGCAACAAAATCAAGCT
>JBEKHU010000748.1:808-2692 GCA_050012115.1 Bryobacteraceae bacterium
GACGGCGCCCCGGGCGGCGAGGCCCCGGCGCACATCGAAGTCCGCTCCGAGAACCGCGGCGAGGCGCCCGCTCCGGCCGGCGACCGTCCCCCGCGCGATCATGACCGTGGCGACCGCCCGCACCGTGGCGACCGCGGCGACCGTGGACCGCGTCGCGGCCCCGGCGGCGACCGGCGCTGACCCGATTCGCGAGGATCATTCGCCAGACAACGAAAGCGGCTCCCCGACGGGAGCCGCTTTTTCTATTCTGGCCGGCCGACCGGGCGCGTTTCTTCAGGGGAGGACGTGGGCGGCCTCAATCGGGGCAGAAACACCGAGGGACAGGTCACGCCATGTCGCGCGGGCGCGACACTCACGAGCATGAATCTGCCGCCTTCTCTGCAAGTGGAAGTGAGAACTCACCGGCATTTAGAAGAGGGACAGAGATGTGGTTTAGTGGCGCATCGGTAGCGCGGGGACACACCTGCGGCGTCCGGACGGACGCCTTGGTGTCGCCCTCGGCATAGGCGGAAGTGGCCGTGGTTGAGGGGTGAGTGGGCCTCGGTGTCCCCCGCGCGAGAGGCTTTCGCGGTGTAGCGGCAGTGCCCGGGTTTTAGGGCGCGCTAGCTGACTTCCTGGAATTCCTCAACGGGTGTCGAACAGACCGGGCAGAGGTCGTATTCGGGTTGCTCCGAGGTGAAGCCGCACACCTGGCACACGTAGTACTTGCGTGCGCCGCCGCGCAGATTCTCCAGGCCGTTCAGGGCCGCAGTGTAGAGCCGGGCGTGTTCGGCCTCGACCGCAAGGGCGAGTGAAAAGGTGCGCCTCGCGGCAGCCTGGCCGTCGGCGCGGGCCTGCGCGATGAAGGCCGGGTACATCTCGTCGCGCTCGTGGGTTTCGCCGCGGATGGCCGCTTCCAGGTTCTCCCGCGTGGATTTGACATCCGGAATCTCGAACATCACCAGCGGCGCCCCGCCCATTTTGGCGATGACAATGCGGTGATTGTCGGCGTGGATGCCTTCGGCCAGCGCGGCCGCGCGGAACAGGCTCGCCACGGGTCCGTAGCCCTCCTGATCGGCCTTTTCGGCGAACTGCTGGTAGCGCGCCTTGGCATTCATCTCGCCGTTCAGCGCGGCCTGCAGATTCTCGAGCGTCGCGGATTTCATCGCCTCACCCTTGTTGGAACTGAACAATTCGGATCTCCTTGTCCTTGACTATACACGCTCGCCGTTGCCCCGCTCCGCCGGGCCGCGAAGCGCGCTGTGGCAAATCTCAACGGAATCGTCACGAAAGCGGACGAGCCCGTGTTATATGATGGATTTGTACTTTCACGTTGCGAATTCCGATCCGGTTTTAAGGAGAATCATATGCCAATGGTGACAATGCGGCAGCTTCTGGATGAGGCGGCCAAGGGTGGTTATGGAGTTGGCGCTTTCAACGTCAACAACATGGAACAGATCCAGGCAATCATGGAGGCGGCCCGCGAGACCAAGTCGCCGGTGATCGTCCAGGCGAGCCGCGGCGCGCGCCAGTATTCCAACGACCGCTTCCTGTACCACCTCATGCTCGCCGCCACCGAGCTGTACCCGGAGATTCCGATGGTGCTGCATCAGGACCACGGCAACAGCCCCGAAACCTGCCAGTCGGCGATCGAGCTGGGCTTCACGTCGGTGATGATGGACGGGTCTCTCATGCCCGACGGCAAGACCCCCTCGTCGTTCGACTACAACGTCGAGGCCACCCGCCGCGTGGTCGATGCGGCGCATGAACGCGGCGTCACCGTGGAAGGCGAAATCGGCGTTCTGGGCGGCATTGAAGACGGCCACGGCGCCGGCGGCACCGGCCTGGAGCATGTCACCGATCCCGACCAGGCCGTCGAATTCGTCGAGCGCACCGGCGTCGACG
>JBEKHU010000749.1:0-4799 GCA_050012115.1 Bryobacteraceae bacterium
CATCGCCGGGGCCGCTAGAGACCCCGCGTACCGCCTGAAACTCCATGCGCTTGGAACACGGATCGTTGATGGCTGCGCCGAAGAACTGACTGAAGAGGAAGTGAGACCGATGCGCGCTCGCCTGGCTACGCTGGGAAAACTAACGACTGCGCCAATTCCTTAGGCCGAAGCGCCGATTTTATCTGGTACGAGCCCGATACCAGTGCCAGGAGCAGGCTTCCGTCTATAGGTCCCGGCAAGTCGGCCAACGTCCTGCGGGGTCGGCGAGGGCTACTCAAGCCTTATCTCCCAGACGCGAACACCTGGCTCTCCGGATCGCTAGTGATAACACGAAATAGCGGGGCCACCACCGACGAGACGTAGCTCTGACGCTCGCATGCCCCAACTTAAACGACGTTCAACTTTCTCCAACGGCGTTTCGGGACCGCGAGCGGCACAAGTCCGTTATGCCGATATTGGCCTAAGAGTTTATTGAAAAACGGTTCGGCGCACCGCCAATAAGCGTAGTCGCCCTCCCTAAGTCGTTGATTTTTCGTTCCGGCAGTGGACCGGAAATGGCGAAGCGAGGACATGCAGGAGGTTTTTTAACAAACTCCTAGGCCTGTCCCGGTGAAACATACAGTAGGGTGGGGACGTCTCTATGATGTGGCCGATAATCGAAGATTGCTCCAGGTCAGATTCGAACAAAGAGAAGAGTTAGAGCGGTGGGCGCAGTCGCGTGCATTGCCGGCGGGCGAGGTGTTTCGCGCCCGCTTGATCCTGGCGCTGGCGGACGGACTGACCTATCGTGAGATCGAGCGGCAACTGGGCGCCAGCGCGCCGACGGTGGCGAAGTGGAAGAGTCGCTTCGAGCAAGCAGGCATGGCCGGTCTGCAGGGGCGGCACCAGGGCAGCCGATCGCGCACAGCCACGCCAGCCGTCCAAGCGCGCATCATTCGCCGCGTTCAGCAAGAGCCTTCCGATGGCAGCACGCATTGGTCCTGCCGCAAGCTGGCGGAGGAGTTGGGGGTGAGCAAATCCACCGTCCAGAGGGTGCTGGCGCAAGCCCAGTTGCGGCCCCACCGACTGCAGCGCTACATGGCCAGCAACGACCCGGAGTTCGAGCGCAAGGCCGCCGACATCATCGGGCTGTACCTGAATCCACCTCAACATGCGGCGGTGTTCTGCGTCGATGAAAGGACGGCGATTCAAACGCTGGACCGGCTCGATCCGGTCCTGCCGCTGTCGCCCGGCCGCGCCAAGCGTCACGGCTTCGAATACTACCGGCACGGCACGCTCTCGCTGTATGCGGCGCTGAACGTGAAGACGGGCCAGGTGGCGGGCCAGACGGCGCAGCGCCACGCCAGCGCCGATTGTATCGCGTTTCTCAGCGCGTTGATCAGCCAGACCAAGTGGGCCCGTGAAATCCACATCGTGCTGGACCATCTTTCCGCCCACAAGACCGCGGCGGTCGAGGAGTTCCTGGCGCAGCACCCGAAGGTGCGCTTTCATTTCACCCCGACCTGCTCGTCTTGGCTGAATCAGGTGGAAATCTGGTTTGCCAAGATCGAACGCGATGTGATTGCCCGCGGCGTTTTCACTTCGCTAGCCGATCTACGCCGCAAACAGATGAAATACATCCGCGCTTATGCCAAAGGCGCACGGCCCATGCGCTGGACCTACACCAATCCCAAACGCCGCATTGCTGCTAAAAAAATCACCGGGACGGCCCGCTAGTGCCTCCAGAGGCGCGGGGCGGGCAAGACGGAAGTGTCGAGGTGCGCCTGCCCCCTGGCCTGACACAAACGGTTAAGACACAGTTCGCCGTTCGCTGGAAATCCCTCGACCGGCAAGACGACTGTAGCGCATACTGGGACCCGGCTGGTGAAGCGGAGGCAGGGCGCATACTGGGACCCGGCTGGTGAAGCGGAGGCAGGCTCTGGTGGAGACCAACCTGCCAAGGAATAGCCAGCCGGAGACTCATCCACACGATGAGCGGGGGCGTTGGCCTTGCGGCTGGCGCCTCCATCGGATGGATAGATTTCCCGATGCCTCAGAAAACTCATAAAGGAAGCTGCCGCGCAGCGGCATCCTTGTTGTTCTGCGCCGCGTTGTTCCGCGCGGCGAGGTTGGCTTCAAACTCCTCGGGCGGCACGTAGCCGAGCGCCGAATGCAGGCGCATGCGGTTGTAGACCTTCTCCAGGAAGTCGTGGATCGAGGCGCGTGCCTCGGCCAGGTCCCGGTATTCGTTGCGATGCACCTCCTCGTATTTGAGAGTCTTCATGAACGACTCGCAAGCCGCGTTGTCCCAGGGATTGCCCTTGCGCGACATGCTGATGGCGATGCCGTTGGCCTTCAGCAGCTCGGTGTAGTCGTTGCTGGCGTACTGCGAGCCGCGATCGGAATGATGGACCAGCCCCGGCTGCACGACGCGGCGCGCGAGCGCCATGCGTAACGCCGTCAAGGTCAGCTCGTCCTCCATCGTGCGATCCAGCGCCCAGCCGATCACGCGGCGCGAGTAAGCATCCAGGATGACCGCCAGGAATACGAACTCGTCGCGCAGCCGGATGTAGGTGATATCGGCCCGCCACAGCTGATCGGTCGCGGTCAGGATGAGGTTCGGCGCCAGGTTCGGATAGATCTTGCGGGTGTGGTGGGAGTCGGTCGTCACGACGAATTTCCGCCTCCGCACGCACAGCAGATTGTCCGCGCGCAGGAGCCGGCACACGCGCTTGGGATTCACCGTCCAGCCGCGCCGGCGCAGCTCGCGCGTGACGCGCGGACGGCCGTAGCTGGGCCACTCCAGGGCGATGCGCTGGATCGCGTCGCGCAGATCCATGTCGCGATCCGGGCCCGGCCGGCCGCTCGCATCGAAGCGGTAGAAGCCAGACCGGCTGACCCGGCCCAGCTTTACCATGCGCTTGATGGTCAGTCCCCGGTCGGCCTTCACTTCTTCTTCGACCTTCCGGTAGACGGCGGATTTCCCGTCACTGCCTGCAGCATCCGCTGCTCCTCGATGCGCTGCAAGCACCCTTTCAAAAAATCGATCTCCAGCGCCTGCTGGCCGATCTTGCGCTCCAACTCCGCGATCCGGCCCTCCGACCAGCGCTGCTTCCCGTTGCCCGGAAAGGCGTTGCCCGGCCCCTGCCGGAACTCCCGGCGCCAGCGGTGCAGCACGTTCGGATTCACCTCCAACGCCCGCGCCACCTCGGCGATCGTTACCCCTTGCTCCAGCCGCCGCACCGCGGCCAGCTTGAACTCCTTCGTGAACAGCCTATAGCCCCATGACTCAATTCTCCATTCGATGGATTTTGAGTCTTAACCGGTCGTCTCAAAACTGGGGGCAGGTCCAAACCATCGCCATCTTACTTGGCCGTCACACGCCAGCACAGCCAAGGAATGCGTCACAAGTGTCGCTACGACTACTTCCCTGAAACGGCGATCGAGGAGATCATAGGCACCGGCAACTGGTTCAGGGCTCAAACGATTAGAACCGGACTTCCGGCCCGCTGCCGCAAGGCGCATGCGCCGGCCGGATGGCCTAAAACTCCGTTAACCGCACGACGATCTCGCGCATCAAATACAATGTGAACGGAGTTGAAATCGCCCGGCTGTCGTACAGCCGTACGAAAGAGCGATGAGCCAAGGAGGTGGCGCATGGTTTGCCACTCGAAGGGGCTTCGATTTCGACATTGGGTTTTGTCGACCTGCGTTGTAGGCGTAATAGTTGCTGGCGCACTCCTGCCGGCGCAGACTCCACCGGCCGCTCAGGGCGGGTCCCGGGCGCAGACCTTAACCCAGACACAACTGAACAACCTCGTCGCACCGATCGCGCTGTATCCGGATCCACTGGCCAGCCAAGTCCTGGTTGCCTGTACCTACCCACTGGAACTGGTGGAGGCGCAACAGTGGCTGCAAGCCAATGGGAGCCTCAGCGGGCAGGCGTCGGTGAATGCGGCGCGGCAACAGAACTGGGATCCCAGCATCCAAGCATTGGTGGCCATGCCGGACGTGCTGGGCAAGCTGACACAGAATGTACAGTGGACGACGGACCTAGGCAACGCGTTCCTGGCGCAGCAGGCCGACGTGATGAGCGCCATACAGCGCATGCGCTCCCGCGCCCAGGCCAACGGCAAGCTGGAGTCCGACACGCACGAGAGAGTGACCACCGAGAGCCAAGACGGGCAGTCGGCGGTCCAGATCATGCCAGCGGATCCCCAAGTGATCTATGTGCCGACTTATGATCCAGCCTATGTTTGGGGGCCTCCGGCGTGGGGTGACTATCCGCTGTTCCCGTATCCCGACTACGGCTTTGGGTGGGGGTTCGGGTTAGACATCGGCCTCTGTTTCGGAGGTTGGGGCGGATGGGGCTGGGGTGGCTGGGGCTGGGGGTGGGGCCCGAATTGGTTCGGCGGCAGCATCTTCGTCAACAACTTCTTCTTCGGCCACTATGGATACGGGCGTCACTATGGGTACGGGCGTGGCGGCGGATACGGCGGAGGATTCGGCCGCGGATACGGTGGAGGAGCTGGTGGGAGAACGGCCTGGACGCACGATCCTGGCCACCGGCTCGGGGTGGGCTATCCGAACTCGCAGCTGGGCAGCCGGTTCGGCGCGGCTTCATCCGCCTCGCGCATGCCGTCCGGACAGCCGGGGTACGGCCGGGGCGTCGGCGCGGGCGCCACGGGCAGCCGGAGCTCCTTCGCGGGCAGCGCGCCTCAGACCGGTTCGAGAGTTGCTCCTTCCGCAGGAGGCTCTTCTGGATTGCGCTCGTTCGGCCAGAGCAGTACGGGGAGCAGAGGCTCTTCTTGGAGCACCGG
>JBEKHU010000750.1:0-2789 GCA_050012115.1 Bryobacteraceae bacterium
CTTGGAGTTGGTCAGCAGCATCACCAGGCGGTCGATGCCGAGGCCCTCGCCGGCGGTGGGCGGCAGGCCGTAGCACAGCGCGCGGAGGTAGTCCTCATCCATCTGGTGGGCCTCTTCGTCGCCGCGTTCGCGCAGGGCGAGCTGCATCTCGAAGCGGCGGCGCTGCTCGTTGGGATCGTTCAGCTCGGTGAAGGCGTTGCCGATTTCCATGCCGGCGGCAAAGACCTCAAAGCGGTCGGTCATGGTGGGATCGTCCGGGTTCTGCTTGGCCAGCGGGGAGACCTCGACCGGGTATTCATAAATGATCGTCGGCTGGAATAGGTGCTCCTCGGCGTGGCGTTCAAACAGGTCGACCAGCATTTCGCCGGGCGTCGGCCGGCCGCTGTGGAGGGCGAGCCAGGCGGGGTCGCGGACCTGGTTTAGGGAGGGCTTGTCGGGCGAAGGCCAGAACTCGATGAGGGCCTCGCGGATGGTGTAGCGGCGCACGTTGCCGAAGTCGAGCTGGCGGCCCTGGTATTCCACGACGGTCGAGCCGGTGGCGTCGATGGCGAGCTGCTTCAACAGCTCGCAAGTGAGGTCCATCAGGCCACGGTAGTCGGTGTAAGCCTGGTAGAACTCGAGCATCGTGAACTCGGGGTTGTGGCGCGTAGACACGCCCTCGTTGCGGAAGTTGCGGTTGATCTCGAAGACGCGATCCATGCCGCCGGCGACGAGGCGTTTCAGATACAACTCGGGAGCGATGCGGAGATACAGGTCGATATCGAGCGTGTTGTGGTGGGTGACGAAGGGCCGGGCCGCCGCGCCGCCGTAGAGGGACTGCATCATCGGCGTCTCGACTTCGATGAAGCCGCGCGATTCGAGTTGCCGCCGCAGCGAGCCGACGATGCGGGCGCGGGTGGCGAAGACGGTGTGCACCTCGGGATTGGCGATCAGGTCGAGGTAGCGCTGGCGGTAGCGCAGTTCCACGTCTTCCAGGCCGTGGTACTTCTCGGGGAGCCCAAGCAGATTCTTGGAGAGGAAGACGAGCTTGTCGACGTGGACCGACAATTCACCGGTGCGCGTGCGGAAGAGGTAGCCCTCGACGCCGATGACGTCGCCGAGGTCGAGCAACTGGTAGAGCTGGAACTCGGCCTCCGAGAGGGCGTCCTTTTTGACGTAGACCTGGAGCTTCGAGCCGCCCTGCTGCAGGTGCATGAAGCCGGCCTTGCCCATGCGGCGGATGGTCAGGATGCGGCCGGGGAGGCGCACCGGCACGCGGGCCGCGTCGAGTTCCTCGGCGGTCTTGGCGCCGTACTCGGCCCAGATCTGGGGCACGGTGTTGGTGAAGTCGAAGCGCTGCCCGTAGGGCCTCCCACCCAGCGCTTCGATCTCGCGGATGCGCCCGAAGCGCTGTTCAAACTGTTCCTGCTCGAGGGACAAAAAGAGACTCCTTTGAAAAGATCATTATAATTTCTGGGTGGACTCCCTCTCAATTGTCGTCCCAGCTTACAACGAGGGGCGGCGGCTGCCGGCCACTTTGGAGACGCTGTGCGCGTATCTCCACGACGGTCAGGCCGGAGCGAGCGAGATCTTGGTGGTGGACGACGGCTCGTCCGATGAGACCGCGGACATCGTGCGAGAGTGGAGCGCACGAGACCCGATGGTCCGGCTGCTGCAGAATCCGGGCAATTGCGGGAAGGGCTACGCGGTGCGGGCAGGGTTTGGCGAAGCGCGCTGCGAATGGGTGCTATTTACCGACGCGGACCTCTCGACGCCGATCGAAGACCTGGCACGGCTGGAGGCGGCGATCGAGCGCGGCGGGGCCGACGGGGCGATCGGGTCACGCGCGCTGGACCGCAGGCTGGTGGGCAAGCGGCAGCCGGCGGGAGTCTGGAGGGTTTCGGTTTCGACGTCGAGATCCTGTACATCGCGCGCAGGCTGGGTTACCGGATCGAGGAAGTGGCGGTACGGTGGTACAACGCGGAGGGCACGAAGGTCAGCTTCCTCAAAGGGCTGGCCGCTTTCGGCGATCCGCTGCGCGTGCGCTGGAATGACCTGTGCGGGCGGTACCGCTAGGGGGGCTGACGACGCAGGCAGACGCGATTCGGACCGAATGGTCCTCGAACCGATAGAATAAAAACATGCGAACTCCTTTATTGGCCGGCAATTGGAAGATGTACAAGACGCCGGCGGAAACCACCGCATTCTTCGAGAAACTCCTGCCGCTGGTGGCGCAGTCCACGCACGCGGACATCCTGATTTGCCCTCCCTTCGTGGACATCGCGGCGGCCGTTGCCGCCACGGCCGGCTCGCGCGTGGCGGTCGGCGGACAGAACTGCGAGTACCGCAAGGATGGGGCCTACACGGGCGAAGTTTCGCCGGCGATGCTGAAAGCCGCGGGCTGCGCGTTCGTCATCATCGGACACAGCGAGCGCCGGCAGTACTACGGCGAAACCGACGCGACCGTGCTGCTGAGGACGAAGGCCGCCCTGGCGAACGGCCTGACGCCGATCGTGTGCGTGGGCGAGATGCTGGCGGAGCGCGAGGCGGGCAAGACCAACGAGGTGCTGGCGACGCAGTTCAGCGGAGGCATCGCCGGCTTGAGCGCGGAGGAGTTCGCGCAGATCGTGATCGCTTACGAGCCGGTGTGGGCCATCGGAACGGGCAAGGTCGCGACGCCGGAGATCGCCGAAGATGCACACAGGGTGATCCGCGGCCTCGCGGCGGCCAAGTTCGGCGCCGAGGCAGCCGCGAAGGTGCGGGTTCTCTACGGAGGCAGCGTAAAGCCGGACAACGTGAAGGGCCTGATG
>JBEKHU010000751.1:0-2960 GCA_050012115.1 Bryobacteraceae bacterium
GACAAAATCAGCCACATCTCCACCGGCGGCGGCGCCTCGCTCGAGTATCTGTCGGGCATCACGCTGCCCGGCGTGGCGGCGCTGACCGACAAGTAAGCGGCAACGCGCCGCGCACAGCACCGGGCGGACGGGCGTTCCGCTCAGCCGGAATGTCCGCCTGAGCTTTGAAGGCATTCCGCGCCTGCGCCGGGAGTGCACGAAAGAAGATTGCGGCCAATTTCAACGGCGGCTTGAAGAGCATCAGGAGGGATCATGTTTCGCTCACTGCTTTGCACGCTGGTTCTGGCCGCGGCGGCCTTCGGCCAGATGCCGTCAGAGATGAAGTACGACCCCCAGGCGGATCCGAACGCCGGGATGAAGGCCGCCATCGAGCGGGCCGGCAAGGAGCACAAGAACATCCTGATGGACGTCGGCGGCGAGTGGTGCGGCTGGTGCCACCGGATGGACCGGTTCCTGTCGGAGCACGCCGGCCTGCTGGCGCTGCTGGACAGGAACTACGTCGTGCTGAAGGTGAACTTCAGCCCGGAGAACGAGAACAAGACGTTCCTCGCGAAGTACCCAAAAGTCGCCGGCTACCCGCACCTCTTCGTGCTGGACGGCGCCGGGAAGCTGCTGGTGTCGAAGAACACCGGGGATCTGGAAGAAGGCAAGGGCTACAACCTCGACCGCTTCCGGGAGTTCCTCGAGCAGTACGCGCCGGCAAGGTAGGCCGGATCGAGCCAAGCGAGGCGCACGCGTCCCGCGCCTCGCTTCAGGGCCGGAACTTACCGCAGCCCGCTCATGGCGAGCATTCCGACCTGGACGGCTGCGCCGATGATCCAGTAGATGGCCGCAACGGTGATACTCGATCCGCGCTTGGCGCCGGTGACCTTCTGGACCAGAATCACGAGCAGCACGAAGTACCAGACCTCAAACAGGTGGAACTGGCTCAGGATATTGAACAGCAACTTGTTGCTGCTCACGAACATCGCCGGCCCGATGGTCCAAACCAGGTCCATCATGTTGTTGATCGAATCCACGCCGCGCAAACTCACGATCACGTAGGTCAGGATGCTGGCGGGGAGCAGCACCAGTTTGGCGAACATCAGCCCGGAGAAGAACGGCATGAACTTCCCCTTGGCGGTGAACATCGCGGCCAGGCCGGTGAGAATGCCGGCGGCGATCAGAAGCGCGATCGGGTAGAAAACCGCTGCCCAGACCAGGTTCAACCCGGGAGGCTTGGTGGCGCTCTCACGGAGCGCTTGCGCCATTTGCGGCGACATGTCGTCGGTAATCATGCCCAGCACGGCGCGCGACGAGAAGGGGTGCAGGAAGTATTGCACGGCCACGGTGACGATCACGCCAATGGCCATGGGCAATATCCAGCCCCATTTCGGCATGCCGGGAAGCCGCTCGAAGAGCGCGGCGGGATTGATGAACACGTCGATCAGACCCTTGACCGGAGAGGCCGGTTCGGGCACGGGAGCAGCAGCGGAGGGTTGTGTAGCCATAGCGGTTCTCTGAATTCTACCCGTCCGCCAACCGGGTGGCAATCCCACATCCGCTGGATCCGGTAGGGAGTGGCATGCGGCGCTCTCGCGCCCACCACCCGCCGGGGCGCGGCTCGTGAACGCGGCAGAGGGTCAGGTAGACTGAAAGGTTGGACACACCGTGAATTGACGACTCCGGCATTCACACAATGCTGCACTACCTGACCCAGTTGATCGACGCGATGCCGCGGCTCTCCATCCGCGCGGTGATCGATATTCTGCTGGTCGCGCTGCTGGTCTACCAGTCGGCGATGATTCTGCGCGGCCGCCGAGCGGCGCGCATCGTGCTGGTCCAGAGCGAACTCAGACGCATGCTGGCGCGGCTGGGAGAACGCCCCTGGATGAGCGTCGGGAGCCGCTTCCAGACGCGTGAGGTCGGCGACGAGATCATGCTCGCCGCGGGTCATCTGGCCCAGCACTCCGTCGGGGCGCTGATCGTTCTAGAGGGCGACATCGGGCTGCGGTCGTTCATCGAAAGCGGGGTGGCGCTCGACGCCCGGGTGACGCGCGACCTGCTGCTGGCGATCTTCCAGCCCGGCGGGTCGCTGCACGACGGCGCCGTGATCGTGCAGAACGGCCGCATCGCCGCCGCGGCCTGCTTCCTGCCGCTGACGATGAATCCGCAGTTGTCGAGCAAACTCGGCACGCGCCACCGCGCCGCCATCGGCGTGACGGAGGAAAGCGACTGCCTGGCGGTAGTCGTGAGCGAGGAACGCGGCGCGATTTCACTCGCTTCCGGCGGCGAGATCGAGCTGGACGTTTCGATGGAACGGCTGGCGGAGCGGCTGAAGCAGCCGTTCGCGCAGCGCGGCCGCATCGTGCAGGCCGAGTCGCGGGCTCAAAGCCCCGCGGATGCGCGGGAGGTCCGGCCGTGAGACGCCTGCTTTTTCGCAATCTCGGCTGGAAGCTGGCGGCGCTGGCCGGGTCGTGCCTGCTGTGGATCGCCATCAACGGTGCCAATGACCTGACGGCGTCGGTAAGCGTTCCGGTGCAGTACCGCAATCTCCCGGGGAATCTCGAGATCGGCAATGATCTCGCCGAGCAGGTTCACCTGATCCTGCGCGGTCCGTCGCCGCTGCTGTCGCGCGCCGCGGCCAATCCTTCGCCGGTCGTTCTGGATCTGAGCGATGCGCACGCGCCGGGAGAGAAGACATTCTCGATCACGGCGGCGAACGTCCGTTTGCCGGGTGGGGTGACGTTGGAGAAGGCTGTGCCAGGGCAGATCCGGCTGCGGCTGGAGCAACACGGGAGCAAGGACGTTCGGGTCCACGTGCGGCTGGAACGCGTCCCCGCCGGGATGCGGGCCGTGCTGGAGGAAATAGCGCCGCCCATGCTGACCATCACGGGTCCGGAGAATCAGGTACGGACGATTGACGAAGTTGAAGCCGATCCGATTGATGTGCAAGTGCTGGACAAGAGTGGCCGCACGCG
>JBEKHU010000752.1:0-3125 GCA_050012115.1 Bryobacteraceae bacterium
TGTACGCCATGGTCAAAAACAACCTCGTCCGCGGCGCGGAGAAGATGCCCGAGGAGAACTACTCCTTCAAACCCACGCCCGAGGTCCGCAGTTTCGGCCAGCTCATCGGCCACGTGGCCGACGCGCAGTACGCGTTCTGCTCCACAGTCCTGGGCGAGAAGAACCCCGCCCCGGGCGTCGAGAAGAGCAAAACGTCCAAGGCCGATCTTGTTCAGGCTCTGAAAGACGCCGTCGCCTACTGCGACAAAGCCTATGACGGCATGACCGATGCGCAGGCGGTGCAGATCGTGAAATTCTTCGGCCAGGATCGGGCCAAGGTCACGGTGCTGAGCTTCAACACGATCCACAGCATGGAGCACTACGGCAACATGGTGACCTACCTGCGCCTGAAGGGGCTCGTGCCGCCGTCGAGCGAAGCCCGGCGTTAGCCGGCGGCTGGCGCGGGCGCTTTAACAGGCTCTCACGGCAGCTCCGCCCGCAGCACGCGTAGCGCGTTGCCCCCGGCGATCTGTGCGATCTGCTCTTCGCTGAGCCCCGCCGCGAGCAGCGCGTCGAATAGCACCGGCAGCCCGGTCGAGTCGAACGGCGTGCGCGTCGCTCCGTCGAAGTCCGACCCGAGCGCGACGTGGTCGACGCCCGCCACGTCTGCGGCGTGCCGCACCGCGCGGGCAATCGCGGCGGCGTCCGTGCCGCACACCGCGAAGTCGAAATAAGCGATGCCCACCACGCCGCCGGTCGCGGCGATCGCGCGGAGCTGGCGGTCGCTCAGGTTGCGCGCATTGTCGCACGTGCCTTTGACGCCAGTGTGCGACACAATCACCGGCCGCGTCGCCACGGCCAGCACGTCTTCCACCGTCGCCTCCGACGCATGCGCCACGTCCACCAGCATGTGCTTGCGCTCCATGCGCCGGATCATCTCGCGGCCCTTCTCCGTCAGCCCGCCCTGGCGCTCGCCCGCCGACGAGCCGCCGATGTCGTTGTCGAAGAAATGCGTCGGCGCCATCATCCGCACGCCCGCGTCGTACAGCACGTCGATGTTGCGCAGGTCGCCCATAAGCGCATGCGCGCCCTCGACGCCCAGGAATCCGGCCGTGATCCCGGGCTCGGACTGGCGCCGTTTAAGATACGCTTCGAGATCCGCCCGGCTGCGGATCGGTACGAGCTTGCCGCGCGACGCCTCGACCGTGCGATCGAATCGCCGGGCGGCGTAGAGCGCCCGCGCGGTCAAGTTGGTCCACGTCGAGACCGGCGCCAGTTGCACGAACATCAGCGCCGAAACGTCGTCGAAGGCATCGGCCGAATTGCGGCTGAAGTTCAGCCCGTGCGGCGACTTGGTGAAGATCGTGAACGCCTGCAGCGCGACGCGGCCTTCGATCAACCGCGGGACGTCGACGTGCCCGTGGTCGGAGCGCACGCTCAGGTCCCGGCCCCACAGCAGCGAGTCGGCGTGCAGATCGACGTTGAACGTCCGCTCCGCGAGCGTCGTGGCTCGTTGCGATGCACGGTACGGCGGCTTCACCCGCACCCCGTTCATCGCGGTGCCTACAATCCCCGGCACGAAACCGAAGAACAAGATGAGAAACGCGATCAGCAGAATCGAGGCGATGAGCAGCAGCTTGCGCACGACCGGTGAGTATAGCAAGCTGCGCAATCGGCCTAGCGGACGGCCCGCCGCGCTGGCTTGGGAATCGCACCCTAGCCAGGCCTGCGCGGCTGGCGGTTCAATTTGGGTATCGGGAAGGGAGGGGCAGGTTTGAGCGGATGGAAAGGTCGATGGATTAGTTGTTACCAGCGGTTGGAACGGCCGTCACGCGAACCGCCGCCGCCGCTACGCTCGGTCTTCGGCTTAGCGATGTTGACGTTCAGGGCGCGGCCGTCGAGGTCCTGGCCGTTCAGCGCGTTGATGGCCGCTTCGGCCTCGCGCGAATCCGACATTTCAACGAAAGCGAAGCCACGTGAGCGGCCAGTGTCGCGGTCCGTTACCAGGCTGGCACGTTCGACCGTGCCGTGCGTTTCAAAAAGCGAGCGAATCGAAGACTCTGTGGCTCCAAAGCTCAAGTTACCAACGAAAATGTTTGTCAATTGTTTCCTTACACGGTTGAAGGTGGCTAGGCGAGGCTGAACTGAAGATCGGCCAGGTACTGCGGAACGATCAAACGCAATTTGAGTTTATCAGATTCTTGCTGAACTATTTCGTAAATTTATACCGGCCAAAAAGCAGCGTGCAACAATTCGGCGCGCGCCCGACTGACGCCTGGAGCTCGGCGCAAAAGCACCCAACCGCTACGAATAGCGGTCAATTGATTGCATCATATTGATTTAAAGCAGTTTATTGGTTCCTCCGCTACTCAGTAGCGGCCACCGGCCCTCTGCCCGAGGCCGTCAACCGGAGCGAGGATGGTCTTCTTCCGGCGCTTCGCCTTTCCCTGAAGCGGCCCCGCTGCGCCGCCGGCGGATCTCCGCCAGCCGTTCGGCGATGCGCGCCTCCGTGCCGCGCCGGGTGGGCTCGTAGAAGCGCGTCCCGGCGAGCGCTTCGGGAAAACACTCCATGCGCGTGAGGGCGTCCTCCAACCGGTGCGCGTGCTCGTAGCCCTGGCCGTAACCCCACTCCTTCATGGCGCGCGTCGGCGCGTTGCGCAACTGCAGCGGCACCGGCTCCGGCGGCCGCTCCTGCACCAGCGCCCGGGCGTTATTCAAGGCCTGGTAGGAGGCGTCCGATTTGGGCGCCACGGCGAGATAGATGGCGACCTGCGCCAGCGCCTGGTCGCCCTCCGGGACTCCCAGAAAATGCACGGTCTGCATGCACGCGATGGCCTGCTCGACGGCGCGCGGGTCGGCCAGCCCGATGTCCTCGATGGCCATCCGCACCAGCCGCCGCGCCAGGTACAGCCGGTCCTCACCCGCCTCCAGCATCCGCGCCAGCCAGTACAGCGCCGCGTCTGGGTCCGACGACCGCACCGACTTATGCAGCGCCGAGATCAGGTTGTAGTGCTCCTCGCCGCCCTTGTCGTACAGCAGCGTCCGGCGCTGCATCGCGTCCTCGACCGCCTGCCGGTCGAGCACGCCGTCATGGGAAGCCGCCGCGGCGATCTCCAGCAGGTTGTAAGCGCCGCGAGCGTCGCCGC
>JBEKHU010000753.1:0-2656 GCA_050012115.1 Bryobacteraceae bacterium
CACGGCGGCAAAGGTGCCCGCGGCCAAGCCCGTAGCCAAGAAGAAGACCACCGCAGCGAAGTAAGTTCCAGCCACTCAATGAAGGCAAGCGGGCCGGCCACCGAGCAGGCCCGCTTTTCTTTGGTCGCCCCTGAAAGACGCCCTACATTGCGATCCATGCAAGAATTGATTGCGGCGCGCGGCAGAGGACGGGGCTCACGAGCAGTCGCAAAAGGGCGCAAAGAGTCGCCGCCGAGATGTTAGGGATTAGCCTGCGCACGTTTCAGAACCGGGATTGCCACACTGCGCGAAGAGGCCATGATGGGAACTCCGGACTCCTGAAAGGCTTGCCCCGGCGCGGCCCTCATCCAGTTCTGCCGCCGCGCCGTAAGCCACGACCGGTTTCGATCTGACTTCAGCCTGAGATGGGAGTGACAAAACCATCGCCGTCAAACATCTCTCGCCACGCCAGCAGATCTACAATGCTTCTGCTCAAGGCGCTGCCGCGAGTGTTTAAGGAGGCATCGAGCGAATGGTTCAACGATAATGCTCCGCGCCTTGGCGCTGCGGTCGCCTTCTATACACTACTGTCCCTGGCGCCCGTTATTCTTATCGCCGTCGCTGCGGCCACTGTTGTTTATGGGCAAGCGGCCGCTGAAGGCCGTCTGGCATCGGAGATCCGAGGTGTGGCTGGGCCTGACGCAGCACGGACAATTCAGGAAATCATCAGCGGCGCCAACACGCCCCGGACAGGCTTGATTGCGACTTTGCTCGGTCTGGCGACCTTGGCATTTGGCGCCTCCTCCGTTTTTGTAGAGTTGCACGACGCGATGAACACGATCTGGAACGTCTCGTTTCCTCCCTACCGAACCACTGCCGCCACCGCTATGCGCCTGATCAAAGATCGCTTCTATTCCTTCGCGACGGTGCTGGGTGCAGGTTTTCTGCTGCTGGTTTCTCTGCTGTTGAACGCCTGGATTGCGGCCATGAGAATCGATGTGCCGCCGCCTGCCACGTTCATGATTCTTTATCTGCTGATAGCGGTGTTGTTCGCGGCCCTCTACAAGATTGTTCCCGACGTTCCATTGAAGTGGAGCGACGTCGCCGTTGGAGCCATGGTCACGTCCTTGCTGTTTATGGTTGGCAAGCAGTTCATGGGGCTGTACTTCGCGCATCCCAGCTTCGGGTCAACTTATAGTGCTGCCGGCTCACCGATTGTCGTGTTGCTATGGGTATACTACTCGGCACAGCTGTTCTTTTGGGGCGCTGAGTTCAGCAAGGTGTACACGAGGACGGTGGGATCCCAACGCGACCGGTTCCAAGCGGTGGTGTCGGACCCTAAACCGAGCGATGTGAAGGGATTTTGAACGGCGCTCTGGAAGACCGGACATACACGCAGCAGGAAGGAGACCAGGCGACTTCAAACAGGGTATGACTCCTGGACTTCCTCTCTTACAGCGAGACCAGCGGCCACCACGGCAACGGGCGACGGCATCATCCGGATTTCAGGAAGCACAATTCTGCCGTCGCCCGATCGCGAGGGATTCTACTCGCCGACCACCTGATGCCAGGATTTGTCGGGATTGAACCGCGTCATCTGCCGGCAGGTCCTTCTCGTAAACCACTCCATCGTGATTGATGATAAAAGTTCCGATTCCGGACACGCCATACTCCGCGGGCCAGGCGACCAATGCGAAGCCGCCAATCATCTTGCCGTTCACTAGGTAATCGAAGGCCCCTCCGGCGGCGTCCGGCCCCTGTGATTTCAGCATTCGGAAGTAGTATCCGTGGTACGGTTCCGGCGCCTTTCCCACGGTTGCCTGCCGTGCGGCCGCGGCCTCGGCGAAGGCTTTCGAAACCAGAGTATCGGCCACGCCCACCGAATACAGCCCATCCTGCTTGCCCGGCGTGCTGACGATCCTCTGTGCATATTTCAGGATAGGATCTCCGTCGTGCGCCTGCGCGGCGTATTCCAACTGCGCCTCGGCGTAGCCCCGGCACACATCCATCGCGTTCAACTCGTTCCGGCCAATCCGGCGCGCCAGAATCTCGATCCGCCCGCTGGCCGAATCGAATTGCCATTTCCCGTCCTTTTGAATCAGCGCCACCGGGAACGGCCATTCGTCCGCCCCGACCGCAAAGGTCACCCGGTCCGGCGTATAAAGGTCTTCTTCAATCTGCAGCTTCTCGCGAGCCGAACTCGCAAACTCGGCGCGGTGATCCTTGTCCTGCGCCGGATCGCCGGATTCGATGATGTCCTTGCCCGCGGGTCCAAAGATCTGGAGCAGCGCCGCAGTGTCATTCTGCTCGGCGGCATCGATGGTTGCCTGAATGGCTTCCCGCGGCGTCGCAAATGTGCGCTGGCTGGGCGGCGGAGCCGCATGCAGCAGTACTGCCACGATCATCAGTCCGGCGGCCGCGAATAGTATCCGCCCCAGCGGGAGGTCTTTGAGATAGATAGTTTTCATTCTTGCCATGGCTTCCCTTTCGCTCCTAATGGCGCCCGCCCGCACTGCGGCTCCCGCCGCTGGTGCTGCCAGACCTGCTCCCGCTGCTGCTGCTGCTGGCTCTGCTGCCGCTGCTGCTGCTGGCTCTGCCGGCGCTGCTGCCAGCCCGACTGCCGCTGCTACTGTTGCTGGATCGCGCGGCGCTGCCACCGCTCCGCGCCGGGCCGAGG
>JBEKHU010000754.1:0-2765 GCA_050012115.1 Bryobacteraceae bacterium
TTGAAGCGCTCGTCGACGATGAGGCCCTGCTTGCCGATCTGAGCGAAGTACCAGCGATTGAAATTGGTGAAGCCGGCGTCGGCGGTATTGGGCATGTGCAGGTAACCCAGACGGCCGCCGCTGAGCTGGTCCACTTTGCGGCGGTTGTCTTCGACCCAAGCCATATAGCGCAAGCCGCGCTCGTCGGGAACGGGGACGACGGTCACTTCACGCGCGCCGTCGCCGCCGGGATTGGGAGCGACCTTGAGGGTTACGCTCTTACCGGAGGTCGATTCGAAGAAGCTGAAGACATCGTCGGAGCCCTTCACTTCGCGACCGTTGACGGCGATCAGGTAATCGCCGACCTTGACGTTCACTCCGGGCTGAGTCAGAGGGGCGTGCAGGGTGGGGTTCCAGTTCTCGCCGTCGTAGATGCGCGAGAAGCGGTAGCGGCCGTTCTCGACCGAGTAGTCAGCGCCGAGCAGGCCGACCGGCACGCTCTTCACGGGCGGGAAAGCGCCGCCGCCGTTGCGCGTATGGCCGAGCACGAGGTTGCTCAGCATGTCATTGACGAGGTAATTGAGATCCGCGCGGTCGCCGACCGCCGCGAGGTAGGGGGCGTAGTGTTTCTCGCCTTCGGCGAGGTTGTATCCATGGGCATTGGGGTCGTAGAGGAAGTCGCGCTCGATGCGCCAGACTTCGCGATAGATCTGACGCCATTCGGCGACTGGATCAACGCGGGCCTCGAGATCGGTCATCTTCAGCGTGTTGCCGTCGGCGGGTTTCAACGGCGCGGCGGTAGGGGCGATGAACCAGCGGTCCGCCTGGCGCAGTAAGGCCTTCTCGCCATTGGCGGAGATATCGAAGCTGCGGACGCCTTCGGCGTATTTCTCTTCCTTGCGGGTCTTCAGATCGAAGCGGGAGACGGTGGATGAGGCCGGTGCTTCGCCGAGCGGGGGGACGAACTCACTCAGGAATACGATGCCCTCCTTGCCGGCGTCGAGTCCGTTGTAGTCACGAGGCGGGACGGGCAGGGCGAGGATGCGCTGGCTGAGGCCGTCGAAGTCGGTGCGGACGTCGACCTTCTTCGCGGCCTCGTCCTTCTTGTCTTCCTTCTTGTCATCCTTTTTGTCGGGTTGGGCCTGGTCCGGCTTGGCGGCTGACTTGTCGTCCTTCTTGTCGGCGGCGGGTTTCTCTTCGTCACTCTCCGGCGCCAGAGGGGAAGGGTCGTCCTTGCGCAGGACGATCAGATAGGCATTGCGCCGCACGATGCGGGCTTCGGAAGACATATCGAGCCAAGCGGTCTGAAAGCCGGTGTTGGTGCTGGCGGTGAAGTAGATGTATTTGCCGCCCTTGTCGAAGGCGGCGTGTCTGGCGTCGCTCAAGCCGTCGGTGAGCTGGGTGGAAGCGGCGGTGCGCAGGGAGTAGACGCAAACTGCGCGCAGACGGTTTTGCAACTGGCGGGTGTAGACGATCCACTCGCTGTCGGGCGACCAGGCGGGATTGATGGCCCCGCTGTAGGGGTCATGGTAGTAGTCGGCGTCGAGGCCTTTTCGCCGAGATCGTAAATGCGAGGCGGGCCGCTGCCGTCCTGCTTCACGATGTGCAATTGGTATTCGCCTGAGGCATCCGAGAAGAAGGCAATCTCCTTGCCGTCGGGCGACCAGGCGGGGAAGCGCTCGGCCACGCCGGGGGTCGAGGTGAGGTTGCGCACATCGCCCTTCTCCGCAGGGACGGTGAAGATGTCGCCGCGGGCTTCGAACAGGGCGCGCACGCCGGTGGGAGAGATGCCGGCGGAATTCACACGCTGGCCCAGCTTCTCGAACGACGGCCGCAGGGTGGCCATGTCACCGGCGGCGTGGATTTCCAGCGGCGACAGCTTGCCGCTCTGCAGGTCATAGAGTTCGAGTTGGCCGAGCCGCTCGAGCACTATCGCCCCGGGGCCGAGGGAGGCGCTGCGGTAATCGAGGCCAGTGTTGGGAAGGAGCTGGGCGACGCGGCGGGTCTTGAGGTCATAGAAGAAGAGGGTCATGGGGCCATTGCGGTCGGAGAGGAAGTAGATCCGGTCGCCGGCCCACATGGGGCAGAAGTCGTTGGAGTTTTCGCGGGGGACCTTCTCGATGGAGGAATCATTCAAATTGGCAATCCAAATGGGGGTGGTGGTTCCGCCGCGATAGTGCTTCCACACCCGGAATGCGGGCGCCAGAGGGGTGTAGGCGAGCCGCTTGCCGGCGGGCGAATAGCTGGCCTGATCGCCCATCGGCAATGGGAGTTCAGTGGCCGGACCAGGCTCCAGCCCCATGGTGAAGAAGGTCTCAAAGCGCGAGGGCGAGGTGCGCGACGAGCGGAAGAGAATGGCCTTGCCGTCGGGCGTAAAGGAGAGCGGCGTATCGTCGGCGGGGTGGAAGGTGAGCCGCTTGGGCACGCCGCCGATGGCCGGCACGCTGTAGAGATCGACGTTGCCGTCGTAGCTTCCTGAGAAGACGACCGTCTGGCCATCGGGCGAGAAGATGGCGTTGGATTCGATGCCTGGCGCGGTGGTGAGTCGGCGGGCCTCGCCACCCTGGCGCGGCGCAATCCACAGGTCGCCGGCCCAGGTAAAGACGACGTGCGTGCGGTTCAGGGCGGGGCGTTGAGGCAGGAGCGTAGGAGTCTCCGCGAGCAACGACGCGGCGCAAGCAAACAGCATGAGGCAGAGCAGAGTTCGAACAAAGCGCATAAAGATTTCCGATCCCTGTGAAGGAGCTTCCCAGAAGTGAAATTTAAGGCAGGTGAGAGTGCCCACT
>JBEKHU010000755.1:0-2560 GCA_050012115.1 Bryobacteraceae bacterium
CACGATGCGGCCAAGCGTTTGCTCGAAGGCGGCCATGTAAAGCCATCGTGGGGCAGGAAAGGACATCTTCGAGCCATCTGGCTGCTGAGCCCCAATGGCGGCAACCCCATCCAGACGCGGGCACCCCAGGGCACCCGCTACAGCTTCCGCGAGAACCTCGATCATGGGCGCTGCTGGAAGCTGCGCAAGCTGGATGGCCGCGACGAGGGCGGTGCGCCGTTCTCTGGACGCAACGTGTTTCTGCAGGTGGTGGCCGAATGCATGGCCGGGTGAAACGCAAACGCCAGGTGGGCTGCCGGCATGGGGCGTAAAACCGCGGTGCGTTCAGTCGCCCACGTTTGGCGGTGTCCGGCGCGGGCAAGCCCGACGCCAAGGCCGACACAACGGACGCGACACGGGCCAACGTCGGCGCAACGGGGCCAACGGTCGGGCAACTCCCTGGGACCTGAAACGCGAAAATCGGCCTGTGGGGACAGTCAGGCGCGCCGCAGGACCGGCGAACTTAACTGGTAGTCATGATATGCCGATGCTTCCGAAGCGTGGCTGCTGCGAACCGGGCTGCGGCGCCGTGGCCGAGCCGGACAGTTCGCGGTGCCCAACGCATCAGCCTGCCGTCCAGCGATCCTACGATGATCGTCGCGGCACGACGGCAGAACGCGATTACGACGGCGACCATCGCCGTCTGCGAGTGCTGTGCTTTGAGCGCGACGGCTGGTGTTGCTACATCTGTGGCAGGGAAACGCCGCGGACCGCGCGTGGCAAACGATGGGCATGTGCACCGGAGATGGACCACATCGTTGCAATGGCGAATGGAGGCTCACACACGTATTCCAATGTGGCCTGCTGCTGCCGCGCCTGCAACAACAAGAAGGCCGCACGCGATCTCAGCCTGCCGTTGCCAATCTTAACGCAAGCGTAGGGATAGCGCCGGTCACTTACTTGGGCGATCGGCGCGCGGACCAGCGCTGGCCTATGAACGAGCAACTGCCATACTTTCAGCGACTTACGCTTTCGAAGGGCGCGCGAGTGCTGTCAGAAATTGCGAAAAAAGTTCGATTCGGCTTCGGCAAGTATCTGATTCCAAAGGAGATCTTCATGCGAAAAAGTGGTGTAGATACTCAAGCCGTTCAAAATGAAGGGATTAACACCGATTTGGCCATCAACGTGCGCGGGGACCCGCCAAAACCCAGTTTCGCTTTGGCCGCCACGGCCGTGGCTTGGCAGACACAGGCCATGAGCTTCAGCGCGTCTGCCGCGCCCGAAACGGGATCTCTCACTTGAACAGCAACGGTGCAAACTCGTGCAGATCCCGGCGCCAGGTCTGCCACTCGTGGGCCGTGCCCGGCGACTGGTAGAACACGTTCTTGATGCCGCCATTCTCCAGTTCGTCGTGCATGGTCTGCGCCGACTTCAGCATGCGCTCTTCGGCAGTGCCCGCGCCGAACCACAGCAGGTGGACCTTCCTGTTGAACGCGGTCGGATCGGCGAATGCTCCCGAATAGGCCGTCTTCAAATCCTGTCCGCCGCGCACAGGAGAGCTGAACGAGCCGATCCAGGAGAACTTGTCCAGGTGGGCGAGGGTGATCTGGAGCGTCTGCCCGCCGCCCATCGACAGCCCCGCCATGGCGCGATGGTCTCTGTCGGAAAGAGTCTGGTAGGTGGCGTCGATCATGGGAATCAGGTCATTGATCACCACCTGCTCGAAGAGACTGGGTTGGCCTGTCCCGCGGCCCTGCATCGTGAACGCCTGCGCCACCCCGGGCGCTGTGGCGTAACCCTGCTCCATCACCACGATCATCGGCTTAGCTTTGCCCTCGGCGATGAGGTTATCGAGGATAAAGTTCGCGCGCTCCTGGTTGGTCCAGCCGCGCTCATCCTCGCCGGCGCCGTGTTGCAGGTACAGGACCGGGTAGCGAGCTCGCGGGTTGCGGTCGTATTCCGCCGGGGTGTACACGTAGGCGCGCCGCCACGCCTGGGTGGTCGTCGAAAAATACCAGTGGCCGCGCACGTCGCCATGCGGCACATCTTTCGCCGCATAGAAATCTGCGCCATTGTCAGGAACCTCCACGCCGCTGCACTGCTTGCCCCAACCGAAATAGGTCTCGCTGGCCGGGTCGCTCATGGCCACCCCATCGACCAGGAACCAGTAGTAGTGAAACCCCGGGACAGCCGGCGCGGTGGTGATACTCCACGTGCGTCGTCGGCAGCTCAATCGGGAAGCAGAACGAGATGGTTATCCCATTGTAAAGACCGCTCCACTGCCCGCACGATCTGCAAGAGCTGATCGACCATGGCCAGGGTTGCTTTGGACCCACGGCTCTCCCAGTAGGCACGGTCGGCGACTTCCTGCACCTCTTCGTCGTCGTCCACGAGCCCGCGGCTCAGCTCATCCAGCACGGTCGTAAACACGAGTCCGATGTTGTCGTCATTCAAGCGGAACGCCTGCATCTGAATCGCGACGAGCGGGATCGTGCCGTTGAACAAGTTGATGATGTTCAAAAACCGGCTCGTGATGTCCTCGGCCACGATCACGGCGCAATGCTCATACTGCGGGTATCGC
>JBEKHU010000756.1:0-2606 GCA_050012115.1 Bryobacteraceae bacterium
GATCACTCGGAACGGGCCCTCGGGAAGCGGTGCTGGCTCCCTCCTGATCTGTTCCGCCACCGCCCGTCTTCTCAGGTTCTTGGCGACCTCGGTGAGCTTCATCTTGCCGGCCATAATGGCCTTCGCCGCCGTCGGATCTTCTTTGGCGATCGCCTCCAATTCCTCCGCCTTCTTGCCGGCGCGGCGTACCGTCGCCTCGCTCACGCCGTGCGCCTTCGCCAGCACCTCGGAGGTTTTTGGGGCGGTCACTTCGCACACCCCAAATTCCCGATCCGAACGTCCACCGGCGGCCTTCTTCCTGCTGTTGTAGAGCTGGCCCAGCAGGACCGTGAACTGATCTCCGTGCAAGTTGCGGCGCGCAAGCTGGTTCGCCAAAATCCAGTCCTTGGCGGCTTGGCGATCGGCGAACTCGCGCTCGACCGTGCGAAATGGGATATCGTGGCGCTCGCAGATCTTGAGCCGGTTGTGGCCGTCGAGTAGGATGCCGCGCCACTTGACCAGCGGATCGCGGCAGCCCTCCGCGCAAATGTTGGCCTCGAGCAAGTTGAACTCTTCTTGGCCCATCGGCGGAATCACAGCCGCGAACTCGGGATCGATCGCGACGGTGTTCATCGGCTTCCCAGGCCGGCATGCGGCCTCACTTCCTCCGTGCCTTCCTTGCAGTCCAAAATGAGCCGAGGCATCACGCAGGTTGCCACTGTTGCCACCCTTAAGGTGGTGGCAACGTGGCAAGCTGACCTGCTGATGCCCAGGTCGCCAGTTGCAAAAACAAAGGGTGGCAAGGTGGCAAGGTGCGCGTTATCAGTGACTTGCCGACGGTTTTCAGAAGTCAGGTTGCCACTTGGTTTCCAGGTTGCCACCTGTCTTAAAAGTGGCCCTTGAAAAACGGCTAGTGGCAACCTGGAATTTGACCCGCGGATCATTCGGAAAACAACTCCTCTCCGGCGTCCTTTTGAGAACCGATCCAGGTAAAGAACTTACGGTAATTGCCACCCATATCCCGCCTGATCGTTCCAGCCAAAACGCCCTCCGCGCAGAACTCGCGCGCACGGTTTCGGCCCAGTCCCTTTTCGCTGGCCAGGTCCTCGAAACGCTTGGTCGCGACGCCTGGGTTCGCGATCAGCAGATCGCGCAGTGCCTCCTTTTCGGTTTTCACGGGTCCATGTGCATCTCGTTCGAACCGGCCGCCGGCGTAGTGGATCATCAACTCCGGCAGCACGCCACAACGGCCCTTGAAGGCTTTGAGGCGCAACGTCTCCAAACGCAACGGTTCGCCCAGGTTCGTCAGACAGAAGCCGGCGTCGACGCCGTCCTTGATCCTTTGCGATCCACGGAAAAGTTTCGAGGTTTCAGCCTTGCCGATGTTGTGTAACAGGATCACGGTCGCGCCCAGGTGCGATAGCTGCCGCAGTTGGGCCATAAACACTTCCGTGTCGGCCGCATCGTTCTCATCACCACCGTGGAAGCCAGCCAGTGCGTCGACCATGATCACGGGCTTCGGGTTGCAGCTGGCAACCCACTCGAGGACCGTTCCTGAACCTGGTGCTGGCGCCGGTCCGTTTACCCAGCCGCCCCAGTAGACGAAGTTGGGAGGACTATCGTCCAGGTTCAGCCGATCCAAACGTTCGACGACGATCGGTATCGGGTTTTCGCGATCCAGATACAAAACGGGCCGTTGCTGCACGGCGAGATCGGCGAACGGGATCCCGTGGGCGACGCAGTGGCCGATCTTTGTGACCACCGACGACTTGCCGGATCCGGAGTCGCCGCTGACCATCGTAATGCCACCGGCGACGATCAGGTCCTCGACGACGAACTCGAGTTTCTGGTTGGCGAAGGTCCGAATGGAAGGCACGTCCTCGACGCGCATGGTCTGCGGTGCATCAGCATCGGCAGTGTGATCATCGACGTCAGGAGGCGCTGTGAATTCGTTTCTCACTAGGCGGCACTCCTTCGCCGTCGATCCACTTCGTGATCAGTTCGATCTCACTGTGCCCTTGCGCGAACCACTCGCTGGCGTCTTTCACGTCGTCCGGCGAGATCATGAGTAGCCGGCTGACCTTGCCGTAGAGGGCTTTTGCGATCCGGTATCCACGCTGCATGCCGGGCGGGTCGTTGTCCGGCCAGATGATCACCTCGCGGCCGCGTAGCGCCTCGGTGAATTCAGGTAGCCAAGGCGCCTTGGCGCCGCCGGCGTTCGTAGTGGCGCAGAAGCCCCAGGACCTCAGACACTCCGCGTCTTTTTCACCTTCGGTAACGAACAGGATCGCCGCCTCCAGGACCTCGGGCAGATGATAGAGAACCTGGCGCGGGTGTTTCTTCCAGATCCAGCCGCCGCGTCCATCAGGACGTCGCTGCAGGAAGTCCTTGGGATCGGTGCGGCAGATCTGATAGAGAAGCACGCCCTTCTCATCGGTGTAGTCGTACGTGGCCACGATGCGGCGCGCTGGCGTGCCGCTGGCGCGTCGACCAGGCCCATGTGGTCGTTCGGGTTCAGGCCACAACCCGCGGGCCTTCAGCGCTGCAACGACGTCGGCTTGGCGGCAACCGCTGAAGCAGTGCAGCAGCAGCTTGCCGCCCGCCACGTTGACCGAACAGGACGGGTT
>JBEKHU010000757.1:0-4729 GCA_050012115.1 Bryobacteraceae bacterium
GACGGCATGCGCGCCGACCCATGATCCGTCGCACAGCACAATCGGCCTCACGATAAGTCTGAATGCCGGATCGCTCCAGTCGTGGTTGCCCGTGCAAAGGTATGCACCTTGCGACACGCAGCAATTCGACCCGATCGAGATCTCACTCAGGTCGTCGAGCCATGCACTCTCCCCGATCCAGGAATGCTCTCCAATCTGCAAACGCCATGGGAACTTTACCCGAGTCCCTGGCTTGATGACAACCCCCTGGCCAATGCGTGCACCAAATAGCCGCAGCATTCCCACACGCCAACGTGAACCTGGCAGCCAAGTGCTGAAAAGCAGAGCTTGAGAACACAACCATGCAGCTTCTACCCACCGTGGCCGCCCGAGTTCAAATCCGCCCGCGCGGAAAGCGGATAGATCCACTTCACCAATCCTGCCCATCGTCGCACTTTCCCCCTTCCGCCCCGACGGGAGTCTCGACAACCATGATCTTGATGATTCGTCCGACTTTGTCGCCACCCCGCCCCCATCGGCCAGGTTTTCACATGGAAGCGTCTGGCGCGAAGCCCCACCACTCTCGGAAGTCCAACGCTATGGGCGAGGATTGCCCTGGACCCACTTAGGTCCAACGCGGGGTGTCGCCCCGGGAAGGGGCACAGCCATACGCTTATCCCAGCCGGTTGACTTAAGCACCTCTACCACTATCTTCTTACAAACCTAAGAGACACGCCCCTGGCAAAAAAGCGCCGTTAATGCAGTGGCCCACAGCTCAGCAATGGTCTGAATATTATAATTGCAGAACAACACTTTGCGGCCTCTCTCAACACAGTTGAGACGGTATTGTTCATCTGCCATTTTGCCACAAAAAAAACGAACCCAGTCGTCCATCTGCAGCTTCAATATCGCAGCGGAGCTCTTCAACTCGTCTGCTAAAAACACCTGATCAGAAATCGCAACGGGGCAACCATTTTGCAGTGCTTCCAGTACCACAATTCCGAAACTCTCCTGCTTCGATGGCAAGAGCAACCATTTTGCATTTCGCAGCAAATGTGTCTTGTCGTCCCCAGAAATGAACTCCAAAAATGTTACATGCCTATCTATCTTTAAGAACGCCGCGAGACGCTTCAGCTCAGCCAGGTATCCCTTTTCTGCCGACCCAGCGACAATCAGTCGCCACCCTTCCTTCACGTTTGCTTGGGCCCAGGCTCTGAATAGGAAAGCAAGGTTTTTCTTTGGATGAATTCGCCCAAGGAATAAGACATATCTGGACGTAGTTACTTTCGAAACGCCAACGCTTGGCGATTCTGCCACCATTTCTGCCGTTTTATCCACTCCAAACGGAGGTATAATGACACACGGCCTCAGCAGCGGAAAGACTATCTTTGCGAGTTCATATTCTCTCTTCGTAGCAAAAAATACCCCTGCCGCTTTATCAAACAAATGTTTTTCAGTCAAGTGCCAATAGACGTGCTTTTTGAAGTATTTCCACCACCCTTGGCCGCCCACTGCCCACGGTTCTAGCATCCCGTGTGGAACGCAGACGTACGGAACGCCGGCACGAACGCACTCCTGCGCCCCCACCCAATTGGGATATAGCCACATACCATGAAGGACAATGCCATCGAACCTCCTCACATTCTTCTTTAGCCAACTGCGAAGCTGCGAGGAATACGAGTATGACGTTGGCCACCCACTCGGACAGGAATGGATTAACGACTCCTGAAGTGGATTATCCAGGATATTCAGATCTCCGACACCCACAACCTCGCTCTCGAATCCGTGGCCCTGCGCAACATCTGATAGGTCAAGCACAGCACGAATAGGGCCGCCCGATCTTTGATCAAGCGAGGGAAGTACGTGCAATACTCTCACGCTAGTAGCCTCTGATACACTTCCGCAATACTTTGCATACTCCTCTCTACTGTGAATTGCGACGCCTGTCGGAGACCAAGAGCCCGAAGATTCCTGTGGAGTGACTTATCTTTCAGCACGTTTTGAAGATACTCCGCCATTATTTCAACTGCCGCCGGATTGTCGACCGTCAGCGCAGCCGCACCGACAACTTCTCGCAGCGAAGCACAGGTTGTACTGACTACCGGACAACCGCACTGCATTGCTTCCAAGGGAGGGAGTCCAAAACCCTCGTACAGGGAGGTGAGTATCAAAGCATCCGCACCATTGTAAAAGAGAACCAAGTCCTCCACCGGCAAGTGCCCCCAATAGTGTACAGACTTCTGGAGACGACATTCTTCAATGTACGCCTTTTCAATTTCCGACGCTTTCCCACCGGCAATATGTAACTGTGCACTATCTAAGCGCTTTTTTAAACTATTGAACACCCGAAGAGTACCAAGGCGATTCTTGTACTCCGCGCTGCTACCCACGCACACAATCACGTATTCATCATTCCCGAACAGCCTTGCCCGCGCCAGTCCTCTTTCAGCATTAGAGCAAGGTCTGAATCTCGGATCAGCACAGTTCGGCGTTACCGTTATCTTCCGGGCCTGGAGGTCCAAATACTTCATCAGTGATGATGCGGTGAACTCGGAGATAGCAAATACATGGTCGGCTCTCTTGATCTCCTCCACGCATTTACGCGCCAAGAAGTCTCGTCGCCCCGAGAGCGGGGCAAAAGGGAGCTTGCCGAGGCATGTCAAATAATTAATTAAATCGTGCACTGTGACAAAGCGTGCCCCCTTCGGGAGCACACGCCCATACCAGGCCAGCCCTTGATCCACGATATGGTATGCATCGGCTTTCATCTTTCTCAGTCGCAGCGGCCATTGGATATAGTTGCGCGCCCATACTCTTGCGCGTCCGTCAACCTCTGGGCTCCCAATACACTTGTTTCCAGGGCATTTTGCTACGACGCTAAGCTCCCCTGTAATGCCCCCGAGCTTCTCCGCGCAGGTACGGAAGTAATTGAATGTACTGTAGCTGCCGTTCGCAGGATCAGGCCCAAGTAGGACAAGCCGTTTTGCCAAAAATCAACCCCTTTATATCAAGCACGCGCGAATGCACTGACATACGCGCAATGGATTGTCAGCGGCAATGATAATAATCTCTTGTGTAAGCATTGCGCAGAACTCGCGGCAGAACTCGCCTCGTAAGACAAACCCTGGAAATGGAGGCCATTCACCTCCCTCGTCTTTGCTAAACCCCAAAAAGCCGCGCGCTACGCACGCCGCTCAGTTACTGCGCGAAGCCAAAATCACTCGCCACAAGCGAAGCAAGTCGGCGCCGATATTCAGTCCAACTTAACGACGCCGCCTTCCTACGAGCCGCCGCTCCCATTTCCGCCAACTGTTCCCTGTTGTCGAGAACCCGCGACAAAACGTCAGCAATGTCCTCGCTAGAGGCAGCTTTCACCAAAAACCCCTCTTTCCCCTCCTGAAGAATGTCCGGTGCGCCCGTTCGCTCACTCGCCAAAATCGGTACTCCACACCCCATCGCCTCAAGTAGCACTAAACCAAATCCGTCAAACAGCGACGGAAACACCAGTAGATGGCTTTGCCTCATTAAATCGAATACCCGAGGCCGAGGCACTTGTCCAGCTTCCGTGAACTCCACGCGATATCGCCGCAGCAGCCACTCTCTGTACCCAGGGACCCACCTGCCAGCCATAGTCAACGAAAAACTGCCTGGAGGAAGCTTTTCAAGAGCCCGAAACAAATAGTGCAGTCCCTTCATCGGAGCGAGGCGCCCAACAAAGACCAACTTCAACGGGCCACAAAAGTCGCGTTTAGTCCAAGCCCTCGCCATATAGCTGGAGTCACACCCATACGGAAGAATAGACACCTTTCCAGCCACATCGACGTGCTTCCTCAAAGTACTACTGCTGTAAGTACTAGCGCAAATGACGTGATCCGCCGAAAGGACTTCGTTTTTTTTCCTTACTACTTTATTCCTCGGTTCAAGAACACTAGTCGAAAACTGAAGAAGTCCCCTGTCCCTCCGCATCTCTTCACGTGCTACTGCCTCAGCTTCATCATGATATACAGACGCTAATTCATAGAACTTACGCACCCCAACCTTTTCGGCCATCTTAAAAGTAGCAAGAGCGGAATCCTCATAACAATACACGGCCTCAACTGACCTATCAAAGGATGCAGCGACTGCCATGTCAAGCCCACGCGCCGCCCAATCCACCCAAACCTGTCGCCGTCCACTCAGAGGTTGAATAGGTAAGTAGCTGAATAATAACCTCAATACTTCTCTACTAGGATGAGTTTTAATTAAAGCACTTTTAAGTCCAGAAAAACTTCTGTATTCACTTCCAAGCGGGGCGAATAGACATGTATGGTATTCAGACAATAAACATCGCTCATGAAATGCTAATGTAGCGTGATAAGAATTTGGATTGCCGAACGGATGACTTATAACTACCTTCATACAAACTTCTCTCACCTACTTAATTTCGGTCGCCCGCAATCCGGCACAAATACACAAGTGCTAACAACAGTCAAGATCAAATGCGACTACAATTGCAGGATCCAATCAAAGATACAACCGCCAATGAATATCGACTTATCCCTTCTCCAAGCGTAATCCATCGCTTCGCCTTACCAAGGCATCACAGAGCGAAAACCACATTCCAATTTGAAGCCATGTGAACGCTGCTGCGTTGTGGTCGTGCCACACTCCGGCGACTAGACTCAGCAAGGAAACCAGACCGAGGGTGCCGGCCAGCAACCGCACACCTGAAACTCGACTCCTAAACCCTGCAGCAACTTGCCACGCCACA
>JBEKHU010000758.1:0-3830 GCA_050012115.1 Bryobacteraceae bacterium
CCTTGATAGCTCGAAATCAGCTTTCTCCCAGCCCATAAACAATGCTAGGATGGCTTGTCGGAATCGCAGAGTGAACGACAACTGCGGCAGCATCGAGCCCGGGAACCGAACTAAATACACCTACGACGCCGCTGGCGACCTTACGTCCGAATTCGTCAGCGGGACCCCGCCGGCCAATCCGTGCACGACCTGCTACATCGTCAGCGACACGCTCGGAAGCACGCGTCTGATGATGGACGCGAGCACTGGAAATGTTGTGGCCCTCCACGACTATCTGCCCTTCGGCGAAGAGATCGCCGGCGCCCCCGCCCGGCCCGGTACGCTCTATGGCGGAACCGATAATCCGCGGCAGAAGTTCACCGGCAAAGAACGGGATACGGAATCCGGTCTCGACTTTTTCGGGGCGAGATACTTCTCTGGGGCACAAGGACGCTTCATTACGCCAGACTGGTCAGAGAAGATCGAGGCTATCCCGTACGCAAATCTCAAGAATCCGCAGTCTCTTAATTTGTACATATATGTTCTCAATAGCCCGCTCTCATGGAAAGATGTAGACGGTCACTTCTGGCAGGAATTGGGAAACTGGCTGGTTGGCAGTGGATGGAAGACGAACAAACAGCTAGACCCCCCGCCGCCGCCCGCACCTCCACCGCCGCCATTGCCGACGCCCGCCCCGCTTACATACAAGAAAGAAGTGCCTTCGCCAAGTGCGGAATCGAAACTTGGGAAGCTGCTCAATTGTACAAACAAGTGCATGGCACCTCAGCCTCTGACCGTGAACTCAACGAGTGAGTCTATCCCTGGTCACCCAGAGATCCACGGCCCGGATACACCTCACGGAAAGGGAGAGGCAGCCGATCTAAAAACGGGGGCCACCAACGCCAGGGAAGGAATGATGTGTGCCGGTTATTGTGGTGCGGGCTATGGACAAAACGAATATGCGCATCCATCTCCACATGCAACCGGGCCCCACGTTCACATACAAACAGGTCCCGGTAGGGGTGGAAGCCGTGGCGACTTGCCAAGCCAACCGACACCAAGTTCCAACGATGGCGAGGAGGACAAGTGATAGGAAGATCGCTAAATCATCTTCTGGTAGTTTTGTTCATCGGTATCTGTGCTCACGCAGGACCTTGTGATGTTAATATACTTCCAGCGTCCATCCGAGAATCACTCAACACGATTTATTCTGGCTGGCGGATCGTCACGCCAGCTGTGCTAGAGCTGTCTGATCGAGAGACTTGGCGAGAGAATTATTCCAAAGAATGCCCTGGGATTATCAAAGGTAGATTCTCTGGAATTTCTGCTGAGTATGTCCTGAATTTAATCAAGAGAGAAAACGGAAAGTTGATTCAGCAAATTGTATACTTTAAGGACGACGGGAAAACCATATCTCCGTTAACACTCTTTCCACCAACGTCTATAAAGATCGTAACTGTTATTCGCAAATTTGCTCCCGGCAAATACAGATCTGCAGACGGCACTAAGGCGATGACAATAAAAACAGACACAATTGGGATTTCCCAAATTGATTCTTGGACTGAGGTCTATTATTGGGACAATGATAAATTCCGCCGCATTGTAACTTCTGAGTGAGAAATGCGAAAAGAAGGGATGAAAAGAATAGGGACTACTTCAGACGTGCTTTTCGGTGACCAACACCGGCGGGACCAGTCTGCTCACGCTCAACTACGGCTATTGCCCGGGCACCCCTCCGGGTCCTGCTCAGTGCACGAGCAATAATGGGAATGTGCGATCGGCGACCATTGTGGAGCCCGGCCAGTCGGTCAACGTGGCGCAGACGTTCGGCTACGACGGGTTGAACCGGCTAACCAGCGCGGGCGAGACGCCTCAGAGCGGCTCCAACACGACCGCCTGGAGCCAAACCTACGGCTATGACGCCTATGGCAACCGCTGGGTCAGCGCCAACTCCGGCGTTCCCCTGAGCCCCTTCACGCCCATCGTCAGCACCAACTTCGACTCCAACAACCGCCTGCAGATCGGCACGACCTCCTACGATCTCTCCGGCAACCAGACGGTGATCGGCGGCTACACCAGCACTTTCGACGGCGAGAATCGCCTGAAGACCAGCACCCTCAACTCGATCACGACTTCGTACATTTACGACGGCAGCGGCCAGCGCGTGCAGAAGGCCGTTGGCGGCGGTTTGACGACGACCTACGTTTACGACGCCGCTGGAGATCTGACTTCCGAATTTGTCAGCGGCACGCCTCCGACCAATCCATGCACGACGTGCTACGTCGTCAGCGACACACTCGGCAGCACGCGCCTGATGATGGATGCAGGCTCAGGAAACATCGTAGCCCTCCACGACTACCTGCCCTTCGGTGAGGAGATCAGTGGCTCCCCTGTCCGTCCCGGCACCCTCTACGGCGGGACCGACAATCCACGGCAGAAGTTCACTGGCAAGGAGCGCGACACCGAGACGGGTAATGATTTCGTCGGAGCTAGATACTTCAGCGGGGCGCAGGGGAGGTTTATAAGCGCAGATCCAATCGCCATACTTCGATCGCGGTTGGTCGATCCACAGAGGCTGAATCTCTACAGCTATGTGCGCAACAATCCGCTGCAATTTGTTGACAGCGATGGGAAGGACCTCCATGTTATCGTCACAAACACGCAAGTTGGCAGCAGCAGAGTCAATCGTTACACCTCGGATGAAATGAGAGCTAATCCAAATCTTCGGCAGTACACCGAAGCCGCTCCGACCTATCGAGTGCGAATGGTGAACGACAGTAGATCACTTCAGAACACGGAGGTTACGCGTGATTCCGTGCGAAATGGAACGGTTTCTCAGACACGTGGACATTACGGAACGGGCAACGAGGCACCGCCGGGAACTTACTCCGGGAAGACGCGGGACTCTGGCAGCCTTGGTTTCAGAATGTCTTTAAGTGATAATGACAACCCGGGTAGTTACACCATTTCAGGTCCGGAGGGGTCTCGAATCGGCATAGCTATTCACATCGGACCGGGTGCCTCCGAGGGTTGCATGTTGCTGACCGGGGGAGCAGCGGGTAGAGACGCGTTTCAGGAGCAAATCCAAGAGCTGCTAAATGAGGACAAACTCAGTGGATTAGGCACTGACATTACGGTGATCATCGTTGAGAGGTACGTGGAGCCGGTGGAGGTACCACTAGCTTCAGAACTTGTATTGGATCCATTGCCAGAGCCGGCTCCCAAGACGCCGTCCGGCCAGTAGAAGAAGTGCACATGCGACTTATGGTCAGTTGCTCCTTATTCCTTCTAGTTGGTGTGTTGGCAGCAGGCAACGAAGCCGCTTGTGTCGACGGCACTGGAACTCTTCCGCCTGAACGAAGCTACTTGCTCTATAAGTACGGGATCACGTTGTATAGGAGCGAGTTTATAGTGAGCAAAGGTATTGTCTCAGACTGCAACCAGAGAAAGGCGATCTCTACACTCATCACGGATGTAATTCTTCGTAATGGCGCCAGCGCCGCGGATCGGGAATTCGCAGGGCAGCATCGGGAGCTAGTTGGCAAAACCATCAAACTGCTGTGGCCCCGCATTGGTTCCACGCCCGCAGTGCCCTCGGACGGGATCCTGCGGCACGAGCGATGGAGTCTCCTTCTTGAAACTTGGTTGACGGATCAGGACGTCTCTATCTTGGTCTCTGACTACGTAAGGCAATCCGGGTTCGGTGCGGACTCGGGGTACCTTCTGATGCACCGGCCGTTGCTGAGTTTGATACCGTTGGCGAAAGAGATCCTCCATAACGAACGTGCCTCAACCTCCGAGCGCCTATATGCGATAGCATTTCTCAGCAAGGCTGAGAGTATTGAGGCGGT
>JBEKHU010000759.1:0-3882 GCA_050012115.1 Bryobacteraceae bacterium
AGGCGGCAATAAGTAGGTAGACGAGATTCGGCATTCAGAGAGCTGCGTATTGGGTGTCGGGCGTCAGAAAGAACATGCGCACGGTCCAAGGCAGACGCTGGAGCGAGCGCAGGCGCACCAAGACGAAGCGGCGAAGACTGGAAGCGCCCCGCAGGGCGGCTTTGCCGACTCCGTGGTGCTTCACATAGTTCCAGACCTGCTCATCGGGGTTGAGTTCCGGCCCATACGGCGGCAGAAAGAACAGCCGGAGTTTGCCCTCCTGGCTGGCCACGAAGTCGCGCACCGGGCGACTGCGATGAATCGAGCGCCCATCGAGGACCAGGAACACGGGTTGCGGTGCGTTTCCGGGGCACCCACAACTAAGCTTGGTGAGCATGTTGGTCCAGAACATTGGACCAGAGCCGTATCTACTCCCTGTCGGACGCGATCCGGATGTCGCGCTACAGGCCACCAATCATGGGAGACGCGAGTTCTGGTTCGACCTCAAGATTGCAGGTGAACGGTACTCCTACCTGATAGGCCAGGAGACCTATGGTTCAACGGACCTGCCGGACACCATGATGACGATCCCTTCAAAGGGAGTTGTTCGCGTTCGTTTCAAAATCGATATGGCAACGGGCGTGAGAAATGCTCCCAACAGCTCGCGGCACGAGGGAATAACCGAGGTCAGCGTTCTCGGCGCGAACGGCAGCGGCGAATCGCTGGGTGGGACGAGCTTCGGCGTCTGCCTTCGCCTGCCTACGAGATTCGGGCAGGCCGGCGAGGACCGGGGTCCAGGCCGAGCGAAGCGAGTTTATCGACAGAGCCTGGACGCCGTCCGCAGTCCGGCCGCAGGCAGGATTTGGCAGGCGAAGGGAGACTTGGTTGCGGCCGACGCTACGCCGCCGCCGCGCGAGCCAGCGGCGCCGGTGGTCGATAGCCCAGCGAGCTGTGCGGACGAACGGTGTTGTAATGCTGACGCCACATTTCAATGACTACCTGCGCTTCGCGCGGCGAGTAGAAGATCTCGCCGTTCAGGCACTCATCCCGCAGCTTACCGTTGAATGACTCGCAGTATCCGTTCTCCCAAGGGCTGCCTGGCTCGATAAACAGCTTCTGCCAATCTCGTCGGACTTGCCCGCCAGAAGATCCTTGTACGCTTCTGCATAGCCAGTGACCCGACCCAGCTCGGGAACGTCGAGGCCGAAATGCCGTGGATCGGACTCGGGCACGTCGATGTCCTCTGACGCCGCAGTTTCAATCGGGGCCGGTCGGGACAACTCGGTGATGTCTTTGCCGAGAATCCATTTGCCGATGCGACCCTTAGCCTGCTTACTCGGCGCGAGCCTCGTGCCGTTGTACCAGATCGAAAAATCATCACGGAGCGGGAGCGCGGTCCGGAGCACCCATTCCAGGACACCCGGCTTGATCTCGTGAACCTTCTTCTTGAGATCGGACATGATGGCGACCGTCCATGTATTGGGAGCGCCTTTGCCGAAAAGCACCATGCCGCTGGACTTGAACGCTGCAGCGCTAGTCCACGTCGAAACTGCTTCCTTGGCTTCGGCCTCCTTCAGCTCGCGAAGGGCAATGGTGATCGGGACTTTTGGCTCGACTTCCTTTTCAAGGCGGCGGTCGATCGCGCTGAAATCCATCGATGTGGAATAATACTTCCCTCCGTGCTTGCTGATGTGTGTCAGGCGGTCGGACAATACGTAGGTGGCGAGCTTGCCGATTCCGAACTGGCCGATCTGCTGCCGCCCGCGCGGGAGTTTGTCGCCGAGGTGACGCTTGTTGCTGATCCCGATCAGCCAATGCTGCTTGAGTCCTTCAACTCCCATGCCCTCGCCGTCGTCAATGACGACAATGGAGGCGTCCTGGTCGTGCAGATTAGTGGAAAGAATGACCAGGACGGTCTGCGCGCCGGCGTCGAAAGAGTTGGCGACGAGCTCTTCGACGGCCTTGATCGGGCTGGCGTACAAGCCTTCGGAAAAAAGTTCGATAATCCTGTAGCTAAGGCGGACGTTAATCTTGTCCGTCGTACTGCCAATCGTCACAAAGGTGGGTTCGTTTGCCATTGTCGCGCTCATTTCCGAGTCTGCCCGGAAATAATTGATTCTATTGTACTTTACCAGAACATTCCCGATGGTACAAACGAGTTGTTTACCGCACCCGGCACCCCGCAGCACCCAGTATCGGGACGCACCTCAAACCTTGGATGCGTTGCTGAACACCCTGACCTCATGGTTTCAAGGCAAATCCGGCAACTTCATCTGAAGCCGCGTCGGCTCAGAAGGGAAACATATGCTTTAATTGTGCAACATCTGCAGCAAACCGCAAAAAGCGCGCCAGCGTCGATTGAGTCGCCCGTCCGGCCAGCGCAGTTCCGAGAGGACAGTAATGATCACCTCCGACAGTCGCTTCACGAGCACCACCTGCCTTGCCGCTTGTAGAACCGGTCGCTATTTGACAAGATGCCGCCACTCAAAGGTCGCCCTGAGGCGGTACCCGAGGGGACCAGTCGCACGCTCCTCGCGAAGTACCCGCACTGGGTCGAGATTGAGCCCTGCCTCAGCGAACGCGATGGCAAGCGCTGCGCGCAATCGCTGCACGTGCACCTTGATCGCGGCGCGACTGATTTTCCGCGTGAGCCTTGACCGCAGCGCATTTGCCCCATGCATTGCAAAGAACGCATCGGTGCGCACGTACGCTTCGAGTTGCGTTGCGCTCTGCGGGAAGTGGCAGTTTCGCGCGAGACATTCAAACAAGAGCTTTTCTGCCGTCGAGATTTTGAGAACGAACTCGCGTGACCGATATGCGAGAGCAACGAATGCAATTTCCTCACCCGGAAGGCAGACGCCGTCTCGGCAGTATCGGTGCGCAATCACGAATCGCGGTCCTGCCGCATTTAGACTCGCCGCTTCGGCGATGAGCAGATCCACTTCGCGGAGGACCGGCAAATATCGATCGTCTACATCCATACGAGACGCGCTCCTTTGCGCTCAGCCTCGAGCTTGATCGCCGGTCCGTGGTAGACGTCGGAGACGCAGAGGACCATCGGTCCGCCGGGATTCTGCACCGTGACCGTGAGGACGTGATCAAGATTCTGCCAGTCCGAGGGGCGATTTCGCGACAGGTCAAGGATCACAACATCGTATGGCGGGTCCTTCTTCGCAAGCTCCAGAAGCGCGTCGTGAACGGTGGCGGCGACCCGTGCATGATGATGGTGCCGCTCCAGAACTGAAGTGAGCGTTGTTCCGCGGTGACCATCGCAGTCGAGAATCAATACGCGCGCCATAGTCTCCTCACCACGTGAGCTGTCAATTGAATTGTGGCAAGAGGTTTATTTCCCGACCAAGGACTTTTGTGGCTTATTTACGGAGGCAATTGGCACAAAGGGAGGGAGCCGGGCATCCGGCTCCCTCTGGCGCTACGCGCTCGCCGTGCGCATGCGCGCACGGTACTTTCGAACGTATGGGGTGCTCAGGCCTGGCCGCCTGCGACGATATTCACGCATGTATTCACGCATGTACTGCCGTCGGGCTTCCGGAGATTGCTTCCGGATCGGATTTTGATCGGCAGATCCATCGTCAGCGCCACGCCAGTTGAGCGTTCCCTTGCGCCCTACGTCGCCCGCGGCGACTGGCAGGGTGAATTTCGTATCCATCTTTTTGCCTTTCAGACGGTGAAAGGAAAAAATAATAAGGATACGCCGTCCATTAGCCGCTCCGTTTCAAGGACCGGCGGATCAGGATCGCCCACACGTTTTTGGTGCTAGTGCGTGAGGTACACTAGCCGTGGGGTATCCCTTAGGCACATTATACCGCTCGCCTCCGCAGATCTACGGAGCGGCACCGACCGTACGCGGAACGTGGATCAGCGTTTGTCGAGTCCCTTCGATGG
>JBEKHU010000760.1:0-3882 GCA_050012115.1 Bryobacteraceae bacterium
CATCCCGACGTACCCGGCGAGTTCTGTTTCCCGCCTTTGGCGGCACTCATTACTGGGGGTGCACGCCTCATGCTGGCGCAGTTGGAACATTCTGTCCGCGAAATGGGCGGCACGTACGCGATGGAGGATACGGACTCCATGGCGATTGTTGCCACCGAGCATGGAGGAATGGTTCCGTGTCCTGGCGGTCCGCTTCGAATGCCCGATGGGCGCGACGCGGTCGTGGCGCTGTCTTGGAAGCAGGTTGATGCCATAGTGGAGCGGTTTGCTGCACTGAATCCCTATGACCGAGACGCAGTCCCCGATTCCATCCTCAAGGTCGAGGATGACAACTTCGATCCGAAAACCGGCAAGCAGCGCCAGCTTTACTGCTTTGCGATTTCGGCAAAGCGCTACGCTCTCTTTCTAAAGCAAGAGGACGGCACGCCCGTCTTGCTCCAGAAGGGCGTCAACAATCACGAAGACCGATGGTCCGAGCACGGCCTGGGCCACCTGCTAAACCCCACCGACCCGGAAAGCGAGGACCGTAATTGGATCGCCCAGGTTTGGCTCAACATGATCCGGCGAGCACTGGACTTGCCGACCGAGGCGCTCAGCTTCGAAGACTCGCCAGCCGTCGGGCGTGTCACGGTGAGCAGTCCCGCCGTGATGCGGCCTTTGGCCAAGCTCAACGAAGGAAAGCGATACGCCGACAAAATCAAGCCGTTCAATTTCCTGTTGACTTGCCACGTGAAGCCGTTCGGACATCCGACTGGAACAGATCCGGCCCATTTTCACCTGATCGCCCCGTACGAATCCGACCCTAGGAAGTGGCTCAAAATGCAGTGGATCGATCAGTACACCGGGAAGCAGTACCGCATCACCACCTCGGGCCATCATGGTGGCCGAAACACCGCGAGGGTCAAAACCTATGGTGAAATTGTTCGTGAGTACGAATTCCACGCGGAATCCAAATGCGCTGGCGCAGACGGCAAAACTTGCGGCAAGCAGACTACCGGTTTGCTGCAACGTCGACACATTCACGTGGACGCTATCAAGTACATCGGCAAGGAATCGAATAGCCTGGAAGAGGTCGACGCGGGGCTCATCCATTCGGCACAGAGCGTCTACACTGAATACCCGGACCCGCGACGCGACGAATGGGAGACGAAGATCCTGCCCGCGCTGAAGAGAATTCAGTTGTCACGCTTGATTGCGCTCACGCGACTGTCTCGGAGAGCGCTGATCGACTACAGGACCGGGAGGAGCAAACCGCATTCCAAGAATCTGGAGCGGCTTGCGGCCATCGTGCGAGAGTTGGTAGCGGGTTAGCTTCTCCACGCGGACGATCACCTTCCCGGGTCGCAATCGTTGTCCAGCCCATCCTTAAACTCGTAAGTGTCCACCTATTCTTTAGGTGGACACTTGGTGCAGTGATCCTTGCCGCGCCCAGCGCGCTGCACCACCGTTGATCGCGGCCCAGGTTGGGGGGCACCCCGGTGTGCCCACCCATAGACAGGATCCTTACAGTTCTGGCCTTCGTGGAATTCGCTTGGGACCCGCTCCCTCCCCCAGATCTTGCACCCTGCGCGTTTCGGGTTTGCCGCGAAATGGGCATTCCGTTCCGCGAAGTATCTGTCAATGGATGCCTTTGCCGCATCGAGTGAGGGAAAGTCGCTGTTGTGAATGATGGCCCTGGCCATTCCGCTGAATATCGATTCGATGACATTCAGGAATTGCGCTCCGGCGGGCAGCGGCGCGAGTTCGATGCGCGGGCAATGCTCATTCACTGCTTCCGCGTTGACTCGCTCGACGTGAGCCAGGAGGCGCTTTGAAATGTGCCATGACGCGGCGTCCCATGACAGGAAGATCCTGGAACAGCTTCGGTATTGTGACCGAAGGAGATCTGCGAGCCTGATCATCTCCTCCGTGTTCTTTCGTTGGGAATAGAAGTGCGTCACCTGATTGCGAGAAAGCTCGATCGCAGCCGTAATGATGGTCCATCCCTTCGATTTCTGCCACTGTTGAACGACATATTCCGTGCCGGGCTCAATCAGTTTTCTTCCCGGTTTGTGCTTCACGGCAAACGGTCCATATTCGTCTATAGAGAAAAACGCCTCATCCGGCTTGAGGTTTGCAAGCGTTTCCTTGACTGCGTTCAGTTTGGATTCGTAGTCCGGATCGGTGCTGGTGAGGACCATCTTCGCCCGGCGCCATCGGAACCCTCCGGCTTTGATGATTCGCCGGATGCGCGCCTCAGACAGTCGATGCCCCCTTTCTCGGAGTACTCGCTGAAGGTCGGTCATTGTCCACGTTGCGCGATTGATGCCGGACGCAGACGGGGGTGAGTGCAGGAGCGCAAACACGGCGTCTCGGCAACCGTCATCGTTGACCTTGCTCTTCCGGCGACGAAATAACTCTTCAAATCCGCCATTTGCGAACTTGGTGCAGTACCGAATAACCGTGTGGGGCGTAAGGTTCAGACACTCGACCACAGTCCGCAGCCGTATTCCCTTTATCCTCGCCACAACCGCGACGCTTTTCTTCCGGTCCTGCAATCCACCGAGCCTTAAGTGCTCTACCGTGTCGGCGGGCAACTGCACGTCGGGCAGAACAGAGGCGAGCGCCGAGCGCGGATTATCGACAACCAGCAACTCGCGTATCCATGCTGCCGCGCCGCCGTCATCGGAAAAAATCCGCCCATCCTTCTTGAGAATCGCGGAGACCGTGCTCCTTCCAATCGAGATGCCTTCAGCTTTCAACATCAATGAGATCTCTTGCGGTCCGCACCCATGCTGTGCACGTAACCGCAACACGTCTTGCTGTACTTTCTCGCCGACGGAGTTAGTTCGATGTGGCCGCCGACTTAGGTCTGCCAGCGAATCGCGTACACCCCCAGATTCCTGAAAGCGCGAGAGCCACTTGTATCCAATCCGCCTAGAGATCCCGAACGACTGGCAAAGCCTGGAGAAGTACATCTCACGCGACTGAGCCAGTAATGCAAATGTCTCACGTTCTTCGACCAGATTCCTCGGATGCCATGGCATAGCTGCACTCCTTTGCCCTTTGGAGATAGGCTTGCGCATTTCGTCATCGAAAATGTGGAGAAGTCCGAAACGTGACTTCGGACGCACAGTCAGACGCTTGTGTCCTTGGCGAGGATCCCGGTCACGCCCGCCCAACGCACGTCAATGCGGTCCACCCCGGACGCTTACTACTGGACTGACGAGCGTGCTCCATTCTTTGAATGGCATGATGTCAAGACGACAGCCCAGTAAGATCACCCGCGCAAAGTCAACGGATGCGCGAGCTGTTCGAATCTCTTTTGAAACACGGAGAAGACCCAGTATAGCTTTGGAGGCGGGCAAATGATGACCGAACCAAACAACCCTCTCAAAACAGGCGAGAGCACATCCCGCTTCTGTGCCCTCCCCTCGCTCATTTTCTCCTCCCAATCCCCCGCTGAAGAAACGCCCACCGAAAATCCTCAATCCCCTTTTCGTCGACGCAAACAATTTCTCAACTTTTTGATTTGATTTTTGAAGAGTTCCACACGCGACTGCATTTTGTTCTGCGGAATTCAGCGATGAAAAATCGCAGCGAGGAATTCTCATTCGCGATTTTTCACACGCAACAATTTAGTGACGTTTTGTTTTGAATTTTTCTCAGAATAAATTTCGCGGCACCACCCCTGATTGAGGGGGGGGTGCAGTTTTGCGCTCTCTAGCTCCTAGCCCCGTCTGCGCCGGACCGCTAGGTCCGGCTCTTCAACGCGACTTTCGAAGGAGTCTCCATGGCCCTTCGGGCCACCCATCAGGATGAAAGTCGCGACTGTGTGTGGTGGGGCAGACGGCCACGTCTGCGCCGGACCGCCAGGTCCGGCTCTTCAACGCGACTTTCAAC
>JBEKHU010000761.1:0-3902 GCA_050012115.1 Bryobacteraceae bacterium
TCAAGGAAAACCGGATCACCGACCACCGCATCGGCCTCACGCTCTATCAACTCGACAAAGTGATGGAAGGCGGCCTCGACGAGCTGATCGCGGCCTGCGCCAACTTCTACAACGCCAAAAAGCTCCAGGAACAGGCCGACGCCGCTGGCGATGAGAGTCGAAACCGCGCTCCGGCAAGGGCTTGACCTCCTGCGCGACGGCGCCATCGGCGCGCCGGCGCTGACCGCGGAACTCCTGCTCTCCCACGCTCTCCACCGCGACCGTACTTACCTTCTCACTCACCCGGAATACGAGCTTTCCGAACTCGAGTGGATCCACTACGGGCGTTCCCTGCACGAGCGGTTGAAGGGGAAACCAACCCAGTACATCACCCGCACGCAGGAGTTCTGGGGCCGCGATTTCCGCGTCGAGGAGGGTGTGCTGATTCCCCGCCCCGAGACCGAACACGTCATCGAGACCGCCCTCGCGCTGTTGTCGAAATCTGACAGCCTGGCCATGCCCGCGCCCTCTCAGCGTCTCCAGATCCCCTCAGCGCCGCAGAGTGGCGCAGGCACTCCTGCCTGCCGCGTCGACACTCGTGTCGACGCTCGGCGCGTCCTCGACATCGGCGCCGGCTCTGGCATCCTCGCCGTGACGCTGGCGCTCGAAACGCACGCCCACGTCTTCGCCACGGATCTGAGCGCCGCCGCGCTGCGCATCGCGCACGCCAACGCGCTCCGTCTGAACGCACCTGTCGGTTTCGTGATGTGCGATCTCGGTTCCGCTCTCGCCGCCGCGGCCTTCGACCTGGTCGTCTCCAACCCGCCCTACATCGCCAGCGCTGAAATCGACGCGCTCCAGCGCGAGGTGCGCGAGTGGGAACCGCGCGCCGCCCTCGACGGGGGGCCCGACGGCCTCGCCGTCTACCGCCGCCTGATCCCCGACGCCGCCCGCTTGCTGCGGCCCGGCGGCTGGCTCATCCTGGAGATCGGAGCGACGCAAGGCGAGTCTGTTCCAGGACTGCTTGGCCCGGGCTGGAGAGGCTGCTCCGTCACCCCGGACCTCGCCGGCCTGCCGCGAGTCGTGAAAGCGCAATGGAGCGCGTGAGAACTATCTTGGACGGCTTCTGATTATGCCGACTGCCCTTCATTCGGCGACGGCTCGATTCTGGCGGAAACGAGTTTTCCTGACTTCAGGCACGGTCTGCATCGCCAAATCTCGCCGTTCGGGGCGGTTCCACACGCCAATTCTTTCCTGCGGTGGGGAGTCCATCGGGAATTTCGATCCCTCCGCTACTTCTGGTACGCCCGGTTTTTCTAAAACCCGGAGCACGGGATTCCTTATCCGAGATTTCACTGTGTCAATGTTTCCTGGCGGCTCCTCACTCTGAATCCCCCACCAAATTGCCCCGCCAGCGCCCCCAGATTGGCTTTAACGCATCCGAATCCCCTCAGACCACTCTGGGGCCTACCCCCCAAAGCGCCGGGGCCTGCATGGCTTCGGCGGTTCTTGCCTCTCCAGATCCGTCAACGTCCAAGTAGGAACATCGACGGTCGATCACCTACCTGCTTTTCCCACAGACTTCCGCACGCCGGACATTGCAGGATGATTTTGGCAACACCACCCATGAAGGCACTAGCCGCATACCAATTCCGTGCTGCACCGCCCATAAATGCCATCAACTTGAACATCCCGTTCTCATGAAGAGGGGTTGTACGCTTTACAACTCCCATGTGACCTTTGTATCCGCAATGGACACATTCCACTTGGTCATACTCGGAGTACTGTCTCAATCGCTGGCGGATTCCATTCGTATCTGTCGGCGACAATACTGTAAATGAAGGTGCTGGCGACGATTGTACTGACCTATTTGGCTGATTAGTTTGCTGCGAGGCATGTCCCATCAGTAGAGCATGCGGCAAAGCGATGGGCAGTAAAAACATTCCATAGATCCACCACTTCCAAAATGTGCGGCCCTTCTTCCTTGCTACGAAAGCAGGAATCAATCCAAGCCCGATTAGGATAAAACCACTAATAGGTGGGGGTTCTTCTTCCTTCTTTTTATCTGCTGGTTGGGTGGTCGACTCGCTTTTTGCCAATTGTGCTGGCACGGCATTAGATGATGGTTTCACCTCTGGTTGTTGCGCATGCTGATCGTCTCCGTTGGCCGTCGGAACTTCCTGTGGGTCGTTCGATGGCGTGGTCAACGGTGAGTTTTCGTTGGCTGCCACGGCTGGAACTGGCTCGGAGTTTTCGGAATTCGGAGAGGTTGCGGTTCCGCCATCGACATGCAGTTGTGCTGATTGCCCAACGCCTTCCAATGCAGCAATCCGGTCGTTGTACCGTTTCTTGATGCAATCAACATTATCCCAACAGCCACCACCATCTAATTCCCACAGGCGTTGTGCATTTTGGAAATCCGTGCGGTTCATTCCCGTTGCCGCCAGTGCCTTCTCGTAGACGCTCGAAAGCTGCTTGTCGAGGCTTAGGAGGTCGGGATTCGCACACACAAACCGCTCCCGGTGATTTCGAGGGTTGCCGCAGTCAATAGCCGCCGTGAGAACTGGCACCACCAAGAGCACGACGAGCGCAAGGCGAATCAGATGACGGAGTAAGGACAAGGTGGTCTCCGAATTGACTCTGGTGTCAGCCGGGTTATGCTACTTTCCGCAGAGTTGCGCTTCGGCATCCGCAGTGAGCTTTCCAGTGCCGCATAAACCAAAAGTGTTGGTCTTGCCGACATTCGGATGAAACATTCCTTGCGTGACGTAGACCTTGTTCGGATTCTCAGGATTAGGCAACTTGATTACACACCGGCCATGTTTGCTGCACACTGCATTAAACAAAACCTTGTCACCATTATGCAGATCGTCCATGAACCATGCCTTGCGCATCGTTGGAGCATGTCCATCCGTCGCCATACTCATGACCATGCTGCCAAACACACTCGTCGGCGGTTCGATAACAAACGTGCCTGCCGCTGTGACCACTACATGCGCCGTGTGCCCAACCGCATGAGATTCCCCAAAGCCGCCACTAGCACTTCCATACGTACCGTCACTGACCTGTTGGCCCGCTACGAATGTGCCTACGTCATAGACGAGATTCTTGTTGCTGGCTAACATTACAGGCAATGTCGCTAACAGCATCGTCCAACCTAAGAACCAAAATGTTTTACCCATTGTGTTTCCCTTAGAAGACAGTTCCCGCTTTAGCTTTTTCGGAATCAATATACTCTTTGAGTTTTTCAAATTCTCAGAATCGCTGTTTGCCTTCAGCCCGGAGTCCTTTTCGCCTTCTTTCGGAATCCGTATTGAGAATTCCAGCCCATAATATCTGCATTTGACAAGAAATGCAAGATTCCTCCGTACCTCCAGTACTATTCCGCAGCTACAGTACTATTAAATTGAGGTAATGCTAGGGATGCCGAGTGAATCCTGCCCCCCATGAGCCGCAAAACATGACGCAGCAGTTGGTGAACGGCATCATCGGCGACCGCCATAATGCGTGCATGGACAGCAACCAAGCCCGAATCATCGAACTTCTGCGGGAGGTTCATCTTCTCGCCATCGCCTGCGCACACGACGGTGCTCCGAAGAGGATCACTTCATCTCGATCTTCCTGTCCCTCGTCCACGAGTGGAAGGAGTATGTTGAACTGTGAAACTTATGCCGAAAAGCATCCGCTACCTGACCATTAACCCCACCACTCATGAGGCCGCAATCCGGGCCAAACAGCCGAGTGGCTATTTCTGCATTCCGCTCTCGGTCAAAATCGGCACGCTGCCTTCGATCCACCACATTTATAAGCGCCGGATGCAAAATAGACCAGTGATCGCCGCGTGAGCGGCGTTTCGGCGGGAAGAAACTAGACCGCCGGGAAACTGGTTCCAGCAGACATTCCAAACGTGTTTGTGGAACACC